>JABABT010000017.1 GCA_014238095.1 Candidatus Aenigmatarchaeota archaeon | reverse complement strand
TGTTGGTGAGAATCTATTGTTAAATGTAGGTTCTGCTAGAACTGTTGGTGAAATAAAGAAATTGAAACAAAATAATATTGAAACTAATTTGAAAATTCCAATATCAGCAGATAAAAATGAAAGAGTTGTAATTTCTAGATTGATTAATGGGAATTGGAAATTAATTGGATATGGAATAATTCAATAAATTATAATATTAAAAATTATAAATAAATAAAAAAAAAAATAAATTAAAAAATTTCTCTTTTATTAATTTTTATTAGTTAACATGTTACTAAAGCTTCAAGTGCTCCAGCATTTCCGCCACCAACAAGTCTTAATTGTTGTGTTCCTTCATATCCTGTTGAATATATTGTTCCTGTTATTCTACCAGCAGCATCTAGTACTGTAGTATTTTCTGTAGTTGAAAGTGTTCTATTCCAATCTACTGGATCTTGTAAGACACCATCAATAGAAACAATAAAATCACTTGCGTCAACAGTATTTACTGGATCAAGATTTCTTACTATTATTCTAATATCTTTATCTGAGTTACATGTAACATCAGCAATTTGAATATTACCTTCTACTTGTGTAGAAAATATTCCTTGAATGTATCCAAATGCTGTACCTGCTAAAGCTACTGTTATTACTAACATCAATAAAGTAGCTATTATTGTTGATACTCCTTTTGACATACATTACATTTGAATTTTTACTATATAAACATTCTATAATTACAAATTCTATGGAAATTAAACATAAAAATATTATTTTATGAAAAATTAAGAATTTAAATCTTAATTGTTAATTAAATTTATGGAAAATGAATTTAAATATATTATACAAAGAGAAAAAATTAAAGAATATAAAGGACATATTCTTCATAAAATTAAAGCTATCAAAGATTTTGGTAATATAAAACGTGGAGAAGAAGGAGGTTATATTGAATATTCAAAAAATTTATCTCAATATAATGAAGCATGGATTGATAAAGATTCTTTAGTATATGGATTTAAAACTAAAATAGAAGATAATTCCAAAATAATTAAAGGAGCAATTTGTTATAATTCCATTATTTATGGTAAATCAGAAGTTTCCAACAAAATAGAAGTAAAATCATCAAAATTATATAATTCATTAATATCTTCATTCTATAAAAAAAATCAAATAATAAGTTCTGATATTGATAATTCAAGATTATCAGAAACTTTTGTTGATCTTTCTAAAATAAGAGATTGTTTCATCTATAAATGTAATATTTCTAATTCAGAATTAGATAAAATTAAACCAAGAAACAAATCTATTCAAAATATTACAAATACTTCAATTAAAGATTTCCCAATAGCTAAACATGGTAATTTTTAAAAAAAAATATTAATTATATGTAATGTTAATTTATTTTTAATAAGGAATATAAATTATAAATATGAAAATAATTATAGATACAAATTTTATAATTGATTTATTAAGATTCAAAATACCAATAGAAAATCTTAATTATTTAATACCAAATTCAAAATTAACAACAATAAATCAAGTAATAAAAGAATTAAAAAGTATAGCAGGTAGAAGAACACAAAAAGATAGTAAATATGCAATGGTTGCACTTAAAATAATTGAAAATTTTGAAATTATAGAAACAGAAAAAGGATTAGCAGATGATATACTTGTTAAAATTTCAAATAAAGATAATATTATAGCAACTAATGATTCAAATTTAAGAAGAAGATTAAAAAGAAAAGAATTGAAAAGTATATATCTACGTGGATGTAAAAAAATATTTATAGAGTGATTAAAATGCAAAATATTTGGAAAGAATTACCATCTGGAAAAAACCCACCAGAAGAAATATCAATAATAATAGAAATAATTAAAGGTTCTCAAAATAAATTTGAACTTGATCATAAAACTGGTGTAATAGTTCTTGATAGAGTATTACATGAACCTTTCAAATATGAATGGGATTATGGATTGATTCCACAAACTTTAGCAGATGATGGTGATCCTGCTGATGGTATATTACTTATTGATGAACCAACAACAGTAGGTGTAATGGTCAATTCTAGACCTATTGGAATTATGCATATGATTGATGATGGAGATAAAGATGATAAAATAATCTGTGTTCCAGTAAAAGATCATACAAAAAAAGATATTAATGATATAAATGATTTAGATAAATCAGAACTTGATAAAATGAAAAAATGGTTTGAAAATTATAAAATAAAGGAAGGAAAGAAGGTAGAAGTTACTGGATTTGATGGAAAAGAAGAGGCAAAAAAATATATAATGAATTCTATTAAAATATACAAGGAAAAATACCAATAAACTAAATCTATATAAATAATGCTATTGAAATTAACAAATAGAAATAATTATTTGGAGAGTAAAAAATGTACAAAATTTTAACAATTGAAGATAAAATAAGAGTTGCACCTGATAAATTTTCATCTAAGAAAAAAGATGCTATAAAAGCAGCTATTTGTGATAAATATGAATCCTTTTTAGATTCAAAAATAGGTGTTGTTCTTTCTATTATTAATGTTGATACAATTGGTGAAGGTAGAATATTTGCAGGTGATCCAGGAATTCATTATACTACAACTTTCAAAATTTTAGCATTTAAACCAGAATTACATGAAACAGTTTATGGAGAAGTAATTGATAACACAGAATTTGGTGCATTTGTTAGAATTGGTCCAATGGATGGACTTGTTCATATTTCTCAATTAATGGATGATTATGTAAGTTATGATGGTAGATCTGAAGTATTTTTGGGTAAAGAATCAAAACGTATATTAAAGAAAGGGGATAGGGTTCGTGCAAGAATAATTTCAATTTCGTTCACAGATGAAAATAAAATTGGTTTAACAATGAGACAATCTGGTCTAGGATCCATTTCTTGGATTGAAGATGATAGAATAACAAGAGCGAAAAAAATGGGAAAACAAACAGGAAAAAAATCAGGTGCTAAAAAATAATGGCAAAAAAAAACAAAGTTTGTAGAAACTGTAAAAGATTTACAATTGAAAAAGCATGTCCTATTTGTAAATCAAATAATATGTCAGTTACTTGGAAAGGTATAGTTTTCATATTAAATACAGAAGGTGAAGTTGCTAGAAAATTAAATATTAACGAAGAAGGTAAATATGCTTTATATGTTGAGTGATTAAATGAAAATAGATATTATTGAAAAAAAAGATAATTTATTGTTAAATAGAAAAGATTTTACACTTTTAATAAAACATGATAAAACAACACCATCAAAAAAAGATTTAAAGAAAGAATTAGCAACAACCAATAGAGTCGATGAATCACAAATAATAATTAATTTTATTTCAACAAAAAAAGGAATTACAGAATCAATAGCAAAAATTAATATTTTAAATGAAAAACCAAAAATAGAAGAGAAAAAACAAGAGGAAAATAAAAATGAAACACAAATCGATAAAAGCAAGTGATTTAATAAAATCTGGAAATAAAAATTGTCCTAGATGTGGAGATGGTGTATATATGGCACAACACAAAAATAATTCTAGATCATATTGTGGAAAATGTCATATGACAATATTTGATAATGAAAAAAAATCAAATTAAATTAAATGTTTCCATAATTCTTGTTATTTCCGGACCAGTTGTACCATTACCAACAACTATAGCATTTGAGTTACCAATAACACAACTTCCAATAAATGGTGATCCAAAATTAGCTGTTCCTATATTTGTTTCAACATGAAGTATTTCTTGAACTTTATTAATTTCTTCTTCTTCAGAATCTCTATGAATAACACATCCTTCATTTGTTGCTATACCACAAGAACCTACACTATTAAGGTTAGCAATTGTTGAATTATCAATTTCAACAGAAAGACAATCCTTAATTATCTTACAATCATTTGATGATATTAATTTACTTACAATAGCACCTTTATCATTACATAAAATTGTATTACCAACAGATGTATGTACAGAATTTATAACACCAATATTTATATCATTCTCTTTCCCAAAAGATTTAAAAGATTTTAATTCAGAATCTGTTACAATTCTTGGAAGAATTATCCCATTTGAATTTATCACGGAAAAAATACCAATTATTTCTGAATTTGAAATTGTTGTTTTTAAAATTTCGGTTTTTAAAATTTTACTTATATCATTTATCTCTTTATCTTGTATAGTATTACCAATAATTAAAAATTTATCTGAAACTTTTGAAAATATACCTATATTTGAATCTCCAAAAAAATCAGTTTGAAGAATCTTCATACATTTACACCAATTCAGCTTTTATTTTCCCATCTTTTATATTTCTTATTCTTAGTTTAATTTTTGTAAATGGGTTTTTAGCACCTCTAGCCCATATTTTATGATTAATTCTAGCATCAATTTTTACACTTGATGTTTTTCTATCAGAAGTAAATTTCATTAATTTTCTTTTTAAAATTGCAATTGTATTTGAACTTCTTTTCCATTTAGGATTTTTCAAAACTTCTTTTTTAATATTAAATGTTAATGTTTTTTCTTCTTCCATATTATATACACCAATTAAATTCTAAGTCTAGTTTTTCTCCATTTTTTAATTTTACCAACATTAATTCTTCTACTTCTTGCTCTTTTAAGACCAAATTTTTTAATATCTGCCAATCTAGGAGCATTTTTATACCCAGCAATTTTTATTAATTTTATTTTTTTAGTTATATGATGTATTGCCATTTAATTCACCATTTTTCTTATTTCATTTGATTTTGAAATTGCTAAATCAATCATTTTTTCAATTTCTTCCATAAGTATTCCTTCTTTTCCTTGTTTTTGTAAAGCACAAATTTTATCATCTTCACGTACAGATATTGAAAGTTTTGCATCAATTAATTCTTCTTCAACTGAAGTAGGATCTAAAATTGTTTTATCTCCAATTTTACATACAGTAACATTTATTGGAACATGATCTATAGGAATATTTCCTTCATATTCACCAACAATAACTTGCATTTTTTCTTTGTCAATTTTAGGTATTTTAGCAGTTTTTAAAGCAGATATTGCAGCAAGTGCTGCAGCATCCATTAAATTACCATCATGACTAATTATATGTATATCGACAAAAACAGTCCAAACATGTTTTTCATCAATTGAAAGGTTTTCTAAATTAATTGATTTTGATTCTCTTATACCTCTATCAATTACTCTTGCAAGTTCTATAGAATTTGGACTTGGTGGACCTGATTCAAAATTAGGTGAAGACATTGGTGTAAATTCAGCACTACACATTAGATTTCCTTGACCAATTGAATCAGCATAAGGTTCTCCAATTGCTAATTTAACTCCTACAATAACTTGAGTGTTTCCTATTCTAACATGAGCAGACCCTTGAGCTTTATTAATAACATCTGTTTCAACATTAATTTTTCTAAAATCAAGTAAACTTCTTCCATCTAATCTTTTATTATCTTTAATTTTTTTCTCTGAATTTGTTTCTATCATATTATCACTTTTTATATAAATTCCTCAAAGCTTCTTTTTGTTTTTCAAAAATTTTCTTACATGTATTTTCAGCTTTCTCAAGAAGACTTTTCAATTCATCTTTTGAGACTGCACCATCCATTTGAAGTAAAGTTATTTCTCTTGTTTCAGTTGCCATTGCAATAGCAAGATCACAACTTCCAAAATTATCTTCTTTTCCATCAAGATCTACAACAAGACTATCTTCAATTTTTCCAACTGAACATGATGTTACAATATTTCTCATAGGTATACCAGCTGCAGCAATAGCAATAGATGCTGCATTAATTCCAGTTACTCTTGTTGAACCATCTGCTTGTATAATTTCAACAAAAACATCAACAACAGATTTAGGATAGTCTTCCAAAAAAAGCATAGGTTCAATAGCATTTACCATAACTTTTGAAATTTCTTGACTTCTTCTATCTAATCCAGGTCTTTTTCTATCATCTACAGAAAAAGGAGCCATATTGTATTTAGCCCTTAATATTCCTGTATTTGGTTTTTGCATAAATCTTGGAAATAATTCTCTAGGTCCATATACAGAAGAAAGTGCAATAGTATTTCCAAATTCTACTCTTGCAGAACCATCAGCAACATTAATAATATCCATATCTATTTTCACATTTCTAGTATCATCTAAACTTCTTCCATCAATTCTTTTTCCATTATCAATTAATTTTATATCAGATTTTCCTCCCATTTTAATTTCCTCCTAATATTGTTTCAACTTTTTCAGTTAAACCTTTAGTATGAGATTATTTATTTATTAATTCTATTGCTTTTATTGCTGTATCAGAATTTTTTCCACCAATCCAAACAATTCCATTTTGACCAGTAAAAATATCTGTTCCAGTTTTTTCTTTAATTAAATTAATCATACTTCCAGATTTTCCAATTATTCTTGGTATTTTACTTGGAGTTACTTTAATTATAACTCCATCAACAAGTTTCCTAGCTAAATTATCTTTCATTGAACATTGTGTTGATTTGTTATTTGTTACACGAGAAACACGACATAATATTATGTCTCCTAAATTGAAAAATTGACTAATATCTGTTCTATTATCAACAAATTCTTCAACACCTTCTGAAACTGGTAAAAATCCTATATATGGAGAATTAATATCAATCATCCATCCAGACATTTCTATACTTTTCACTTTTCCAATTATTCTATCTCCATGTTTTGGAATGTATTTACAATTTAATGGTATAACAGAAACTTCAGATTCTCCATTACGAAGTATACCTATAACTTCAGAATATATTTTATTATTTTTAATATAAGTTCCTAACCCAGTTTCTTTATTTCCTAATTCATCTATAAATTCTCCAGGTATTACTATTCTAGTTTCTATTTTTAATTTTTCCATATTATATCTCCATTTCTTTAATTATAGTAGATTCATATTCACCTTTTGATATATTTGAAATTTTCTGAAGGAATTCTTCATGTATACCAGCAAGTATTTCAACTTCTGTTTGAAGACTTCCATCATCCAACCATTTTTCATTTTTCAAACTTCCCATCTGTTTAATTATCGGAAATGCTCTACCAGCATGTTCTCCCGAAATTTTTAATTTAAGTAATATTTTTTCGAATTTAATTGGTATAATAGTTTTTATTTTAGAAACAATTTCATCAATCTGACTTTCAGCACTTTTAAAAGGATCTATCTTAACACCAATTTGATCAATACAACCTTCAATTCTTGTTGGTGGATGTGGTGTGTTTGTTTGTGGATTTATACCCTTCTTTGAAATAATTGATGCAATTTGTATTTTTTTCTGATTAGTCATTTTTCTCCTTTGATCTGTTGTAAGTTGAATATCACCATCACGAATTATCTTTTCTGCTGCTTTTAATACATCATTTGTTCCAAAAGCAAATTTTACATCATCTTGTGCTACCTCTTCTGTTGTTCCAGCATCTTTATAGATAACAGGATATGCCAACATATCAGATATGTTATGTTTCTTCCCATTTTTAAATTCTAAAACTTTATTTGGATCTACCAATATCTCAAATTTTTGACCTTGTATTTTAAGTCTTCCTACAACTGCTTTATCTATTCCAATTGACATAATTTTACCTAAATTTTGAGTTAGAGAATTCATAATTCTAAATTATTTAATCTTTCTCTTTCTACAAAAACATAAATAAAAAACTAGATTTATAAAACTTTTGTTAAGTATAAATTTGTATTAAAAGTACCTTTAGAATAAAAATTTATTTTACTTTTCTTAATTCTTCTTCACTAATTCTTTTAAATTTATTTTTAGATGTAACAAGTACAATATCAATTTGTTTTCTATCTTTTTCACATTTTTTCATAACTTCAATTCCTAAAGATATTGCAGTTTTTTTATCCATATTATTTTTCCATTTCTGTTTTAAAATTTTGTTTGCAATTTGTGCACCTCTTCCTATAGAATAACATTTCCATTCATAAAGCATACCAGATGGATCAGATTCAATTAAATGAGATCCTGTAGAATCTACACCAGCTACTAAAAATGAAACACCATAAGGTCTTAATCCTGCATATAATGTTGAAATTTGCATTTTATCTCCAATAATATGTGCAACATTCCATGTATCAATAGGTTCCTCATAAGTTATTTTATGAATTTGTGATTTTACTCTAGCTTGATTTATTAATACTCTAGCATCAGCAAGTAAACCAGAAGCACTTGCTGCAATATGATTATCAATTTCAAATATTTTTTCAGATGATGAAGAAACCATCATACCACTTGCTAATTTAGTACTTACTAATAAAACACCATCTTTAAAAACAATACCAACTGTTGTTGAACCTCTCTTAACTGCTTCTTTTGCATATTCTACTTGAAATAATCTTCCATCAGGACTAAATACAGCTATTGTACGATCATATCCCATATATTCTGGCATTTGTTCAACCATAAAAACCTATAATGAATTCATTTTGACTATTTATATTGTTTTTCTATTACATTTTATTATAAAAAAATACTTTATTATTATTTTATTTTTAGACCTTTAATAGTTCCAGAAATTTTATTTATATCAATAATTATTCTACTATCTCCAAGTCTTGGAAGTAAACCCAATCCCAAAATTATTTTAGAAACAGAATTATTATTACATTTTATAACACCACAATTATCTTCACCCCATAAATTTCTAATTAACCAAAAAGACATTTTACTAAATCCACTTTCCCCATAAAATCCTAAAATGGTATTTATTATACCATTTTCCAAATCATAAAACGAAATTTTATTTTCAGAAATAATTTTAAAATAAATATATCTATCTCTTTCTCTCATAGAAGGTATTAAAATTTTTAATTTCTTTTTTTGATTCATTTAATTTCAACTCCAGGAATAATCCATTTATCACTTATACGTTTTTTTGATTCTTTTAAAATATTTTCAGGTATTTTTGATAAAGTTTCTTTAGCTTTATCAATTTCCAAACCAAGAAAATTAATTAATGAAGTAAGTACAAGAGGATCTTTTATTTCAAAATGTGATAATGCTCCTGATGAAACTATTATTGGAGTTTTGAATTTTTTTGCGATTCTAATATTATGAAACATATTAGACAAAATTTTAGCACGATTTTTTTTACTTGAATTTAATATTTCTCTAAAATTAATTTCAATAGCAACATTATTTTTAGCAGCAAATTTTAAAAGAACATCATTTAATCCAGGATCATTTCTATTATTTTCAGGATGTGTTAATATATCCACTTCTGGTGTTTCAACAGCTTTTCTATTAACACTAAGATTACCCCCACTAACCAAAAAAACATCAATTTTTTTACGTATTAATTTAATTTTTTCAATTTCTTTTTCATTTCTAGCTTCAAGTCCCAAATATATTTTAATTGAAACTTTATTTCTTATTTTTTCAATTAATTCTCTAATTTTTTTTATTTGATCAAGATTTTCATAATAAAAAGAATAACAAAAACTAGAATAACCAAGTTCTTTAAAAGTTTTTGCTAATTGTTCTAAGTTACTTTCACCGAAAGAAAAAACAGAATGTACATGTAAATCATGAAATTTCATATTATTATTTAGAATAACTAGTTTAAAACTCAATTAGTTCTTAAAGACTTTTTTTTGTTAGAAGCAAAAGTAACCCATCTAGTTGATTTATTTTTTATAATATTTTTGTGACTAGTATCTACCATAATAATTTCAAACCATTTATGTTGACCATCTTCTCCTGCCAAATAAGAACCTAAAACATTTGTATTCATAAATCTTCTCTGAGCTTTTTCTTCTGATATTTTCTGAAGAGATTTTCCATGTGTAAAATGTGTTAAACCCATTTTAGAAGGCTTTCTTCCTCTACGACCATAATATTTACGTCTTCTACCACCCTTACCAATTTTTACACGTGCAATAACATATCCTTGTTTTGCTTTATAACCAACACTTCTAGCACGATTAATACGTGTAGGTTTGGAAACTTTAACAATAGTATTTTCTTTTCTCCATTGAATAAGTCTATTTTTTAAAACCTCACCTAAATTTTCTTTAGGATTTTTCCATATTTTTGCAATTTGTTTATAAAAACTTAATACCATGAAAACATTTAGAAAATGATGTTTATATATATTATTTTTTTATATTTCTTATATGGGAGTACAAATTTCAAGTCTTTTAGAAAGAGAAGAAACAGATATCAATTTACTTACGGGTAAAAAAATTGCTATAGATGCTTATAATACAATATATCAATTTATATCAATAATACGTGATAGATTTACAGGAGAATTATTAAAAGATAATCAAGGTAGAATAACTTCTCATTTATCAGGTCTTTTATATAGATTTTCAAAACAATTAGAAATTGGTATAAAACCAGTAATGGTTTTTGATGGTAAACCACCAAATTTCAAAATGTATACTTTAGAAAAAAGAGAAAAAAGAAAAAAAGAATCTGAGGAAAAATGGAAAATAGCATTAAAAGAAGGAAAGGATGCAAAAACTTATGCTCAAGGAACAACAAGAATAACATCTGATGTTATAGAATCTAGTAAAAAACTTATAAGCTATATGGGAATTCCAATAATTAATGCTCCTAGTGAAGGTGAAGCAACATGTTCATTTCTTTGTAAACAAAATATAGTTGATTTAGTTTCAAGTCAAGATTATGATTCTATTTTATTTGGAGCACCTAAATTAATAAGAAATTTATCACTTTCAGGAAAAAAGAAAGTTCCAAATAAGGAAGTTTGGGTAGAAGTTAGGCCAGAAATTCTAGAATTAAATAAAATAAAAAAAATACTGGGAATTAATCAAGAACAACTTATTTTAATTGGTATGTTAATAGGAACCGATTATAATAGAGGAATTAAAGGATATGGACCAAAAAATGCATTAAAAATAGTTAGAGAATATAAAACACTTGATAAAATTTTAGAAAAAATAAAATGGAATGAAAGTAATAATCCATATGATATTTTAAATTTTTTCTTAAATCCACCTGTAACTGAAAAAAAAGAAATAAAATGGGGAAAAATACAATCAGATAAAATAATTGAATTATTATCTGATGATTATGGTTTCTCTAGAGATAGAATTGAAAAAAGAATTTCTAAATTAGAAGATTTGAAAAAAGATGGATTACAATCAAATTTGGGCTCATGGTTAAAGAAATAAAAACTAAAATATAACTATTTTAATGGAAATAGATAAGATAGATGAATTTGTTAGGAAAAAAGGTTTCTTCTGGCAATCATCAGAAATTTATGGTGGATTAGCAGGATTTTATGATTATGGTAATAATGGTACTTTATTGAAAAGGAAATTTGAAAATGTTTGGAGAAAATATTTTTTAGGTTTAAATGAAAATTTCGTAGAAATAGAACCAAGTAATATAATGCATAAAAATGTTTTTGCTGCAAGTGGTCATTTAAATAATTTTGTAGACCCAGTTGCAAAATGTAGTAAATGTGGTACACAACATAGAGCTGATCATATACTCGAAGATTTTCTAAAAGAAAATTTTGAGGGACTTACTATAGAAGAACTAAAAGAATTAATAAAGAAATATAATATAAAATGTCCAAATTGTAAAGGAGAATTTAAAGAATTTTATGTATTGAATATGATGTTCTCTATTAATATTGGAGAAAAAGACAAAAATGCTTTTATGAGACCAGAAACAGCACAAGGAGCTTTTACTAATTTTATGAGACAATATAATATTTTAAGAAATAGATTACCAATGGGTTTGGCAATTATAGGGAAAGTTTTTAGAAATGAAATATCTCCTAGAAATTTAATTACAAGAACACGTGAATTTACTCAAGCTGAACTTCAAATATTTTTTGATTTTGAAGAAATAGAAAATATTAGTTCTTGGGATGAAATAAAAGATTATAAAATTATTTTAAATGAAAATAAAAAAAATATTGAAATTACATGTAATAATTTAGTTTCTAATATGAAAATACCAAAATTTTATGTGTATTATATGTCAAAAATTCAGAAATTTTATTTGGATATTTTAAAAATTCCAAAAGAAAAGTTTAGATTCAGAAAACTTTCAAATGAAGAAAAAGCGTTTTATAATAAAATCCATTTTGATATTGAATTAGATTTATTAAGTCTTGGAGGATTTAAGGAAGTTGGTGGAATTCATTATAGAACAGATTATGATTTAAAAAATCATGAAAAATTATCAGGAAAATCACAAAAAGTTTTTTTGAGTGATAAAAAGAAAAAAATAATTCCTCATGTTATAGAACTTTCATTTGGTGTAGATAGAAATATTTATTCATTAATAGAAATATTTCATAAAAAAGATGGAGAAAGAATTTTTTTGAATCTACCTTCACCTATTGTTCCTTTTGAAATTGCAGTATTTCCACTTGTTAACAAATCAGGTTTAGATATTGAAGCAAGAAAAATATTTGAAAATTTAAGTGGAAAATTCGACGCTGTTTTTGACCATAGTGGTAGTATTGGTAAAATGTATTATAGAGAAGATGAAAGAGGAACATTGTATTGTATTACAATTGATTATGGTACAAAAGAAACAGGTAAGGTTACATTAAGAGATAGAAATACTAAGAAACAAATATTTGTTAAAATTGAATTTTTAGAATCTATTCTAAGAAATCTTTTAGATGGTAAAATAAAATTTGAAGAAATAGGAAAAATTATAAAATAATTATTTACCTCTATAAATTTCAGCAAAACTAGGCGTTATTATTAAATATTCATTTTCAATTCCAACAATATCTCCATCGATTGCTGTACATGTTTTTCTTAATTTATCAACAGATTTTTTTAATTCAGAAATATCTCTTACACGTAATTCTTTTATATTCAAAAATATTATACTACCTTCTCTTAATTCTTTTTGTACTCTTTCAACATCATTATAATCTTTTAATTTTTCAATTTTCAATTCTATATTTTGATTTGATTTTAAACTATCTTCTACAATTTCCAAATAATTTTTTTCAATATAATTTTTATTTTTTGAATTCTGTTTCATAATTTTCTTTATTTTGTTTAGAATCATATAATCAATATAAATTAATATTGAAAAGATGATTTATATATTTAATTCCAATTATAAAAAAATTATTTTCTAAGTTCTTCAAGCATACTTACTGTATTCCAAAGTTGAGTTCTAGTATATTGAGGCATATTAGGATCATTTGTTATATCATCCAATAAATGAATCGCAGTTGAAATTTTCAATTCCTTAGATTTTTCATTGGAATTTAATTCTGTTTTAGAATCTTCTATAATTTTCCTAATATTTTTTGGTACAGTTCTATCAGAAATAATTATATCAAGTAATTGAATTATTTGGGAAATTTCAGTACATGCTGATATCATTTAACAGCACCTCTTAATTTTTCCTGAATTTCCTTTATTTTATTTGTAAGTTGTTCTTCTGTTTTATCAAAACTTTTCATCCTAACACTAATAGCTTCTTTTGTATCATTCAAATCAGAAATTATTTCTTCTATAGGTTTACTTACCATAACAGCACCAGTAATTTTATAAGCTGTTTTTTCTTCTGTATTTTTTAATTCATCAAGAGCCTTCTCAATTTCCATTTCTTGTATTTTCATATTTTCTCTTTGAACAGCAATAGCCTGAAATTGTTGTTGGTATGTTTGGAATTCCATAAATGCTTGTTTTGTATCATCTGACATATCTTTCATAAAAATCCTACATACATATCTGAAAATTGATATTTATAAAGAAGTATATTTGAAAGTTTTTGTTTAAAAATCTTCAAATTTAACCATAAATAATTATTTGAAATGTTTGTTAATAAAGAAACAGAAGATTAAAAATAAATGAAAAAAATATTAGGATTTTTGAATAATTATTAATTTTAATTATTTATTCCACAAAATATATTTGAAAGATTTTAATTATAAATTTATTCAATATTTTGTAGAGTTTGTATTAAAGAAATGTAAGTATTTACAATAGCTTTCATATGTCCAATTTTAGAATTAGAAACAAATAATTCAATATAATCTTTTCCAAATTTTAAATTAATTTTAGAATATTTATCTTTTTTAATATCAGGAATTAAACTTTCAACAATTATTTTAGGTTCACTACAAGGTATTTTAATTTTGAATTTAAAATTATTTTGCGACAACTCTTCTCACAATTTCAGGTCTTATTTTGGAATAAATTCGGAATCCACAATAAGGACATCTTATTTTGTTATCATATTCATCAATTACTTTTTTACATCTAATACATTTGTACATTTTATTTTCTCCTTTGAATTATTGTTGTCCAGGCACCACCAGCAAATTTTGTATAACATTTACTACAGTTCCAAACTCCAGCTGATAACCATTTCACATAAGGCATATCGCAACGAGGACATATATGTCTTTTCTTTTGTATTTTTTCAATATTAGAAACTAATTTCCTTACCTTTTTTCCATATCTAGACCCATATCTTCCTGCTGAACCAATTTTTTTCTTTCCTGACATATAATCATTTCCTATTTATGTTAATATTTGTTTTACCATTAACAGTATCTAAAATCATTTTTATTTGATTTTCTGATACTTCTTTATTAACTTTACCATTTTGATAAAGACCAATTAAATATTCTTCTATTTTTGCTACTATATTTGGTTTTATTATTTTAACACGATAAAGTCTTTCCATAGCAGATTTAGATAATATTTTTCTTAAAGTTTGTTTTCTCATAAATTCAACTTCTTTTATATTTTCTAAATTATTTTGATTATTTATCATCTTTTATAACCTTTGAAATATTATCCATAAATTTCATACCTTTAGATGTAATCTTTCTACCACCTTTTTTATGCATTGAAATATACCCAACCTTTTCAAGTTGTTGTAATATTTTCCTTAAATGATTTCCACCAGAAAGTTTTGATCTAGCTGGTTTATGTCCCATTTTTTTCCTTCCACCATAAAATCTTCGAAGTTTTTCAACACCAACAGGTCCATCAATATAAATTCTCCTCAAAAGAGATGCAGATCTTGTATACCAAAAATTTTCATTATATGGGGGTCTTATTTTATGTGATCCACTTTTAACAAATTTTGACCATTCAGTTGGTTTAATTTTCTCCTCTTTTTTTAATTCTTTTTCAAGTCTTTCAATAAGTTTTCTTGGATTTGCTAATCTTGCTGATGTCATAGAAAATTATTATTATGGTAAATATAAAAACATTTGTTTCTTCATTATATAATAATATTAATAATCACATTTTTTACATTTAAAAATAATTTTGTTTATTTGATTATTTTTTCTTTTAATAGTGTTTTTATCTGTAAATAATATATTACATTTCTTACAAAAATTTCTTTTTAATTTTTTTGGTAATTTCATTCTATGACGTGTTGCAATTTTCCTAGAAAGTTGAATATAACGTTTACTTCTTTTTTCATTTTTATCTAAAAATTCATTTGCTAATTTAAACAATATAATTATTCTTTCTTCAATTATTTTTTCTAACCATTCTGGTTTTTTATTTTCAGTCATATAAAATATAATTTTTATATTATCAAATATTTTGTTATTTATAATTAAATATCATAAATGGGGTCGCTGGGATTTGAACCCAGATCGCAAGCTCCCAAAGCTCGAAGCCTAACCAAATTAGCCGACAACCCCATAATAATAAAAATAGAATATGTTATTTATAATTTAATCTTTTTCTAAATTCAAATAATTTTTTGTTATATAAAATACATTTATGTTCATTCAAATTAAACATTAATTGTGGTATATCAGACAATTGTTGGTAGAAGTAAAAAAGATTTGGAAATATATAATGATAAATGTACAGGTTACATAGGAAAACATATTGTTGGTACTGGTGAAGATGCACATTTAACAACAAAAGTTAGATTTGATTTATTAAGACCTCATGTTTCTTTAATTAGTGGTAAACGTGGAACAGGAAAATCATATATTGCTGGTGTTTTTGTAGAAGAAGTTTGTAATTTAGAAGAAAAATACAGAGAAAATATAGCAACAGTTGTAATAGATACAATGGGAATATTTTGGAGTATGAAATTTCCAAATGAACAACAAATTCAATTAGTTGAAGATTGGAAATTAAAACCACAAGCAATGAATAATATTAAAATTTTTGCACCAACAAGTCAATTAAAAGAATATGAAAAATCAAATATTCCAATAGATGAAGGAATATCAATTGCACCTTATGAATTTAGTGCAGAAGATTGGTTATTAGCATTTAATTTAGAACGAACAAGTTCTATAGGAATTTCATTAGAAAAAAATATAAATCAATTAATTAAATCTGAAGAAAAATTTTCAATAGATGATATAATTTCTAAAATTAGAGATGATAATGAAACTTCAGATGATATAAAAAATGCAATTAAAAATATGTTAACTGTTGCAGAACAATGGGGAGTTTTTGATGAAAATGGTTCAGATATATCTTCAATGATAAAACCAGGACAAATTACTATTATTGATTTATCTAGGTTGAGATCTTCACAAGCTTGGAGTGTAAGAAATTTAATTGTAGCATTAATATCAAGAAAAATTTATGATATAAGAGTTATAGCAAGAAAAGAAGAAGAAGTATCAAAAATAACAGGAGAAATTTTAAAAAATAAAAAACCTATGATTTGGTTGATTATAGATGAAGCTCATAATTTTATTCCATCAGATATAGAAACAGTTTCTTCAGAACCTTTGAAAATAATTTCAAAACAAGGAAGAGAACCCGGTGTAAGTCTTACGGTTATTACTCAAATGCCAAATAAAATCCATCAAGACATATTATCACAAACAGATATTGTTATCTCTAATAGACTTACTTCACGTGATGATTTAGAAGCCCTTCATTCAGTTATGCAAACTTATCATTCAGAAAATCTTTGGAAATATATAAATTCTTTACCTAGATGGCCTGGAGCAGCTGTAATTTTAGATGATAATATGGAAAAAGTATTTACTATTAATATAAGACCTAGAATTTCATGGCATGCTGGTGGAACAGCAATTATTGCTTAATTTTTATAAATAATTCTTTTCCCATTAATTTTATTTTCACTTAATTTTATCATATTAACTTGTTCTAAATGATTTATGTAATTTTGAAACATTCTAATACTTACTGGATTTTCTTTTTTCTTACAATATTTTTCATATAATTTTGTAAATGAAATATCATCATTTTTTTCCATTAATCCAAAAATAATTCTTTCATTTTCATTTAATTTTTTTTTAATATCTTCTTTTTTTGGATTTTTCATTTTTTTTACTACTTCTTTCATAAATTCAAGTTTTAGTTTAGTAGAATCTTTTTTGTTAGCTAATCTACCAGCATTTTGTAAACATTGTAAACCTATTCTAACATCTCCACCATTATTTATTGCTTTATTTGCTGCTAAAGTTATAGCAGTATTTTCAAATTCTATAAAAGCATTTTTAGATCTTTCTAATAAAATATTTTTCATTTCATTTATATTATATGGTTTAAATTCTATTTCTTCTATATTTAGACTACTTAATATTCTATTTTCTAAATTAGAAAAAATATGAGAGTTATTTGAAATCATCACAAGTGTTATTTCTTTATTTATATATTGTTTAATTCTAAGTAAATTATACAAAGTTCCAGAATCTTTGTATATTAATTGATCAACTTCATCTAAACAAATTAAAATATTTTCCTTATTTTTCTTAACTGCTTCTAAAAATCTTTCATTTATTTCATCTTTACCAAGACCTCTTCTTGATACAAATTTTCCAAGTCTTGTTGTTATTTCAGATAAAATTGCTATAGATGTGTTACAATCCCAACAATTTATGTAAATTGGTTTTATATTTTGACATTCATTTTCGAATTCTTCAAAAATATATTTTATTGTTGAAGTTTTACCTATACCAGAAGATCCAAAAATAAATGTATTTTGACCTTTTCTACCTTCATTAATTGGTTTTAGATTATTAGCAATTTGTTGAATTTGTGTTTCTCTATGTTTTAATATTTTAGGTATATATTCTGTTGAAAGAATTTCTTCATTTTTAAAAACATTAGATAAATTCATTATAAACATTTCTCCAATTTTTTAATAATATTTTCTTTACCAATTTGTAATATATAAGATCCAAGACGTGGACCATTATCATATCCTAATAAAATATTATAAATAAGTTTAAAAATTTTCATTGGTTTTATATTATTATTTTTAGCAGTTTCAAAAATTCCAATTTGTATTTTATTTTCATCTGTTTCATTTTTTATTATTTTTATTATTTCTTCTATTGATTTTTTCTCAGAATTTTGTAATTTTTCATCAAAAAAAATCCTTTTTTCATAATCATTTATCCATGCCTTAACTAATTTAATTTTTTTATTTAATTTTTCATCATCATAAAATTTTCTATTTTCAATTATATTTTTTTTTATTTCTTCAAAACTAATATTATTTCCTAAATTATTTTTATTAATATAATTTTCACCAATAGCTAATTCATATGCACTTATTAAATTGTTCCTTTTTTTTGGATCATTTTCAGTTTCAGGATTTATAAAAACCATTTCGGCATTATTGAAATCATTAAATAATTTAGGAACAATATCTTTCAATATTATATTTTTTGCAATTGTTAACCTACCCTGAAATATCCAATATCTTAAATGTTCTGGTAACATATATTTTAACATATCATTTACTGTTATCACATTACCTTTTGATTTAGACATTTTATTTCCATTAACAAGAAAATGTTCATATATTATTGGCATTGGTGGTTTGTAATTAAATATTTTTTTTGATATTTCCTTTCCTGTATCCCAACTTCCTCCATATGTTGAATGTTCTTTCCCAAAAGGTTCACATGTTGTTCCAAGAAAAGACCATCTAGCTGCCCATTCAACTCTCCATGTAATTTTAGCATTACCATTTAATATAGAAATAATTCCATTATATCCACATCCATTAATTTCATTTTTCTTATTTAGTAAAATATTTTTATCATCACATAAATACTCAACTTTATATTTTACATCATCATATTTTTTAATAATTGTAGTAGAAATTTTATTACATTTTTCACAAATAATATTTATTGGATACCATTCACCAATAATTTTTTTTGATTTATATTGATTCAAAATAGAAGCAATTTCATTTCTTTTATTCATTACAATTTTAATTGAATCATTATACATTCCTTCTTTATACATTTTAATACCACTCATTATTTTTGGTTTTATTTTTAATTTTTCAAGTTGTTCTATGAAATCATTTTTAAAATGTTCTATAAAATCATTATGATTATCATCCCAAAAATCTGGAATTAATGCAGCTGGTACACCAAGATATTTTTCCATTTCATTTGGCATATTTTTTGGTACATTTCTAAAAGGATCCATATCATCAGCAATCCATATTAAATTCCCAGATGATCCAATTTTTCTTAAAGCTATTCTAATAGAATCTCCAATTATAACATCATTAGCATTTCCAATATGAGGATTACCTGAAATTGAAGTTCCAGTACAAATAATATGATTATTTTCTTTCCAATTATTTGTTAATTTTTTTGCTATATCAAATGGCCAAAAATCTTTTTTCTCATTATCAAATACCATATAATTAATTATGTAAATAACTTTAATATTATATGCAAATATTAAAAATAGATTCAGAAAAACCAGATTCAGAAATAATAGAAAAATCAGCTAGAATTTTGAAACTTGGTGGTATTATTGTTTATCCAACTGAAACTTTATACGGTCTTGGTGCAAATATTTTGGATGCAGGTTCTATTGAAAGAGTTTTTAATATAAAAGGTAGAGAAAGAAAAAAACCTATATCAATATTATTTTCTAGTGTTGAACAAGCAAAAAAATATGTATATTTTAATAAGAATGCATGTAAATTAGCAGATTTTTTTCTACCTGGAGGAATTACAATGATTCTTCCAGCAAAAGTACCACTTGGAAAATTATTTGGAGGTGATAATATTGCAATAAGAGTATCATCAAATAAAGTAATACAGGAATTAATGAAAAGATTAAAATTTCCAATAACATCAACATCAGCTAACATATCTGGAAAACCTGATCCTTATTCTGCTGAAGAGTCTATTAATCAAATTGGAGATAAAGTTGATTTAGTTTTAGATGCTGGTGAATGTGAACATGGTAAACCATCTACAATAATTGAAATTATTGATGAAAAAGTAAATATAATTCGTGAAGGTGCAATTCCTAAGAAAAGAATTATTAATTATATTAAATATTAAATGGATTTTCAATAATTATTTAATATATTATATAAAATATTTATTTTTTTAAAAATTTTAAATAATTATAATTAATTTCTTTAAATTAATTTTATTTTAGTAATATTATTTAAGAAATTAAAAATAGGTGTAATATTTTTTTAATTATATATAATGGACCAGGCGGGATTTGAACCCGCGACCTCTCGATTTCTTCGAGGGCGCTTAGCCGACATATAAGTCGAGTGCTCTAACCAGACTAAGCTACAAGTCCATTATTAAATGGATTATATGTAATTGAACATTTAATATTTATGAAATTTATCAACCTCTAAATATAGAGGTTAATATGAAAATAATATATAAAAATAATAAAACAAAACCTTGCCATCTTTTAATCTCATATTTTTTACCCATTATTTTTCCATTTAAAAATAAAAATATGAATAATATCAATGTTGAAAATATTACAATTCCAATTTCAAAATTTCTTGTTAAATTAAATTGAATTGGTGTTATCAAAGAACTTACACCAAGAACTAAAAATATATTGAATATATTTGATCCAATAACATTACCAACTGCAAGATTAATTAATTTCTTTCTTAATGCTACCAAAGAAGTAGCAAGTTCTGGAATTGATGTTCCAATAGAAATTATAGTTAAACCAATTAATGTTTCACTAACACCAAAAATACTTGCTATTTCAATAGCACCATCAACAATCCAATTACCACCAATAGAAACACCAATTAATCCAACAATAATAAATATTATTGATTTAATTTTCTTTTCTCTATGTAAAACCACATCAGCAGTTTCTTCAATTTCCTTCCTTTTCTTTCCCTTTCTTGCAATACTAAATATATAATATATAAAAATTGAGAAAAATCCAATAAGAATAAGACCATCTATTCTATCTATTTCTGATATACCACCACTAATTAGAAAATCATTTGCAATAAAAAAAAGAATTAATATAGCAAGTAATGATATTGGAAGTTCCTTACGTGTTATTTTCCTTCCAACAAAAACAGGAACAAAAATTGAAATAATACCTAAAATTAAGAATATATTTGCAATATTACTACCTAAAATATTCCCTAAAATTATGTCAGTATTTCCTTGAATACCTGCTATTATATTAACAGTTAATTCTGGTATAGATGTACCAAAAGCTACTACAGTAAGCCCAATCATAAATGTGGATACACCATACCTTTTAGCTAATACTGATGCACCATCAACTAAAATATGTGCACCTTTTATCAAAAATATAAATCCAATACAAAATAATCCTAAAGTTATTAAATCAATCATAAAATAAATAGGTAAATCTTATTCATATGTTTAAAAATTTTTTATTATTTTTTCCAAAATTAAATAGAAATTATATACATAGTTTTATATAATATAATAACATAAAAATAATCTATGAACCAACCAATTATGGGAAATTATGGTGGACAACCAGTTTTAATATTACCAGAAGGTACATTAAGATCAAGTGGAAAAGACGCTCAAAGACAAAATATAACAGCAGCTAAAGCAGTTGGTGAAGCTGTTAAAACAACATTAGGTCCAAAAGGAATGGATAAAATGTTAGTTAATTCAATTGGAGATATAATAATAACAAATGATGGTGTAACAATTTTAGAAGAAATGGATATTGAACATCCTTCTGCAAAAATGATGGTTGAAGTTGCAAAAACTCAAAATCAAGAAGTAGGTGATGGTACAACAACTTCAGTTATTATTGCTGGAGAACTTTTGAAAAAAGCTGAAGAATTATTAGATAATGAAGTTCATCCAACAATTATTACAAAAGGATTTAGTATTGCAAAAACTGAAGCGATAAAACATCTTGAATCAATTAGTGAACCAGTTTCCTTAAAAGATATAGAAACATTGGAAAAGATAGCTATAACATCAATGTCTGGAAAATCAGTTGAAATGATTTCACCTTTACTTGCTAAAATTGTAGTAGAGTCAGTAAGTAAAGTTGCTGAAAATAAAAACGGTAAAATTTTTATTGATAATGAAAATATAAAAAGAGAAAAAAAATCAGGTGCTTCAATTGAAGACACAAAACTTATTTCTGGTATTGTTATTGATAAGGAAGTTGTTCATCCTGCTATGCCAAAAAAAGTTTCAAATGGAAAAATCGCTTTAATTGATGTAGCATTAGAAGTAAAAGAAACAGAAACAGATGCTGAAATAAGAATAACTTCACCTAATCAGATGCAGGCTTTTATTGATCAGGAGCAAAAAATGCTTAAATCTATGACTGATAAAATTGTAAAAAGTGGTGCTAATGTTCTCATTTGTCAAAAAGGAATAGATGATCTTGCACAACATTATCTTGCAAAAGAAGGAATATATTCAATTAGAAGGGCAAAAAAATCTGATATGGAAGCTTTGTCAAAAGCAACAAGTGCAAGAATAGTTACAAATCTTGATGATCTTTCTCAAAAAGATCTTGGTTCTGCAGATAATGTAGAGGAAAATAAAATAGGTGGAGAATCAATGACTTTCATTGAAGGTTGTAAAGATCCAAAATCTATCACAATTTTAGTAAGAGGAAGTACAGATCATTATGTTGATGAAATTGATAGAAGTATTGAAGATGCAATTGGTGCAGTATCTTCTGCAGTTTCTGATGGAAAAATAGTTTATGGTGCAGGATCACCTGAATGTAGTGTTTCAGTACATTTGAAAAAATTTTCTCAGAAATTAACTGGAAGAGAACAACTTGCAGTAAAAGCATTTGCTGATGCAATGGAAATAATTCCAAGAAGTTTAGCAGAAAATGCAGGTTTAGATCCTATTGATACATTAGTGAAAATTAGAGCTGATCATGAAGCTGGAAAAGTAAATTCTGGTATAGGAATTATTGATGGTGGTACAATAAATGCACAAGAAAAAGGAATTGTAGAACCATTGAAAGTAAAAACACAAGCTATAAAATCAGCATCAGATGCTGCTGAAATGATTTTGAGAATAGATGATGTAATATCTGCAAGTAAAAGTGGACCACAACCAGGAATGGGAATGCCACCCGGCGGACCTCCAATGGAATAATAAAATTCTAAAAATTATCTAACTTATTAAAAAGAAATTTATTTGTATTTTTAATTAATTTCAATTTTCATTAAATTTTTTATTTCGGTTTAATTTCTAAATAATATTTATTGATTTTTCCCATTATTTTTTATTTTTAATTATAATATATATTCTATAAAAATCTATTATAGTATTATTTTTGGTTTTATTATTTTACTAAAAAAAACTCGATTTTTTAGACAAAAGTCATTTTTTAGACAAAGTCTATAAAAAATAAACATTTATTTATTATAATTCACAAATTAACTTAATGACTCCTATGAAAAAATATAAAAATGAACAAAATAACGATGACCATGAATATGAATTGATTCCTATTTCTCCATTAAGAAAAATAGAGAAAAGATTAGAATCAATAGAAGGTACTCGTTCTAATTTTGATTCTAAAGATTTTTATCATGAATTAGTTGAAATTATTAGAATGAATCAACAACTTGTAGATGAACTTGCAAAAGCTAATGATGCACTTAGAATTGAACTTTCAAGATTACCTTCTAGGTTAGAGGATATGATTAGTAAATTAGATGAATTAATATCTTATATAAAATCATCAGCAACTGAACCAGAATCTTCACATGAATAAAATGAAGAAATGAAAAGTATGATTGGAAAAATGACAGAAATTCTTGAGAGTAATAAGAAAATTGCAGAAAGTAATAAAGAATTAACTGATTCAATTGAAGATATGAACAAGAAAATAAAGAAACCATTTCCAAAACCTGGAATGATGAGACAACGAAGACCTTTATTTCCTCCAAATAGTATTTGATTAAAATGATAATGAAAGGACAGTCTGAAATTATTGCATCCATATTAATTGTTCTTATTGCTATAGGTCTTTTATCAGTTGCATTAAATTTTGGTTTACCATTAATTCAGAAAAATCAAGATAGAGCAATTGATGATAGAACAAAAGCATTATTTGATAACTCGAATATTAATTCAATTCCATCTAAAATAAAATTAATTGCAAATAATGGAGGTCAGGATACAATAAAAATTGATGCTGAAGGAGTATTAACTTTAAATGAAACAGAAAATTCTATAAGTTTCAACACATTAAGTAGAGTAGCTAGTAATGCACAAGGAATAGTTTCTTTAACTGGAGATTCATGTCAAATTAATCCAAATACAAATAAAATTGAATCTGGTATACTTGGTTTAGATGAATTAGGTGTTATTTGTATAGAAACATTTACATCATCATCAGATTATTATGATATTACATATAAACTTTATATAAGAGAACTTGAAGATGTTGAGAAAAAAAATGGATTTAGAATAGATTTAAAAAAACATACTGCTGGATTAGAATCTGTTGGAGGAAATAATAACAATATTAGATTACAATTTAGTAAAAGGAATACAACTCAAATTAACTCTAAAACATTAATTATTACTGATATTACAGTTCTATTAATTTAAATTTAAAAAATAATAAAAATTTAAATTCAAAAATGTAAATTTATTTAGTTTCAATGATAATTAAAGGACAAGCTCATATAATTCAATTTATATTATTTTTCATTATAGGGTTTGCAGTTTTCATACTTATATCCGGAACATTTAGTGATAGATTAGATTTATTTTCTTTAGATTTAAATAATGAAAATAGAAAAGTTATTAATAATTATATATCAGCAATTTCTGTAAATTCATTCGTAAGTTGTAATGGATGTGATGAAATAATTATATTGACACATTTAAGAGATACATCAAAAAATTCATTAAATCAACTATATTTCAAAAATAAAAAAATAACAACAACAACTTTTCCAACAAAAATTAATTCTTCTTCAGAAAATCATAAATTATTTAGAGGAAATACAGTAGTAGGTACAGTAATTTCAGATAAACCAATAATATTAACTTATAATAATAATAATAATTTATTAAAGGTTTCACAATGAAATTAAGTAAAAAAATATTTAAAAAAATGGTAAAAGGATACCAATCAAAAAATATAAATAATTTATTTAATGAGCAACAACAAGAACAAAGAACAGAAATAGAAACAAGTGAGGGAAAAATTCCTATAATAATTAAACCAGTAATAAAACCAGTTACAATACCATTAAATATTAATAATACATTACCTCAACAATTACAAAATACACAAACATCAAGACCAATAATATCTGGAAACACAGGAATATCCAACCAATCACTTCCACAACAAAATTTTAATATTATAAATAATCAATCAAAACCAATTGAAGAAGAGGATGAGATTTTTGAAGATATGAGTGGAATGGGTTATGAAATTCCTAAAATTAATAGTGAATCTCATATGCCAGAATTTAGTCCAGATTCAGCTAAAATGAAACCAATAATTTATCCTCTTATTCCTGAAAGACCTAAAAAAGACGAAAAAATTTTTTCTTATGTTAAAATATATTGGAATGACAAACAAAATAGATATATTTATTCTGTTATAGAGCCAAAAATGACAGAAAATATTAAAAAAACATTAGGTAAAATAAAAGAACTTTTAGAAGAAAAATTAGATGTAGATTTTTCTAAATTAAAAGTTTCTGAAGCATCAAATTATTTAAGGGTTGAAATAGAGAAATTAATTAATTATTATAAATTCAATATAAATGAAAATGAAAAAAATATTTTACAATATTTCATAGAAAGAGATTTTATGGGTCTTGGTAAAATAGAACCTTTAATGCATGATAATCAAATAGAAGATATTAGTTGTGATGGTCTTGGTATTCCAATTTTTATATTTCATAGAAATCCAAAAATAGGATCAATAATGACTAATGTAAAATTTGATACAGATGAAGAACTCGACTCTTTTATTACTAAATTGGCTCAACTTTCTGGAAAATCAATATCAGTTGCACGTCCATTACTTGATGGAATACTTAGAGATGGGAGTAGATTACAAGCAACATTAGCAACAGATATTGCAAGGAAAGGAAGTAATTTTACTATTAGAAAATTCACTAAAGAATCAATGACACCAATTCATTTAATTGAATATGGTACACTTGATATAAAATCAATGGCTTATATTTGGATGGCTATAGATTATGGAAGAAGTATTCTTGTTTCTGGTGGAACAGCATCTGGAAAAACAAGTTTTTTGAATGCTATATCAATTTTTATAAGACCAGATAAAAAAATAATATCAATTGAAGATACAGGAGAATTAAGATTACCCCATCCACATTGGGTACCAACTGTTGCTAGAACAACAACATCTGATATAAATGTTGAAGGAGGTCAAGTTGATATGTTTGCACTTCTAAAAGAAAGTTTAAGACAAAGACCAGATTATATTATTGTAGGAGAAGTAAGAGGTAAAGAGGCAGCTGTTCTATTCCAACAAATGGCTACTGGTCATCCATCTTATGCAACAATACACGCAGATAATATAGAAAAACTTGTAAATAGATTAACAACAGCCCCAATTTCTTTACCAAAAAGTTTAGTAGGAAGTTTAGATCTTATTGTATTTTTAACACGTGTAAAATATCGTAATAAATTTGTTAGAAGATCAACTGCAATTGTTGAAATGATAACATTCCAACCAAATAAATCAAGACCAAATGTAAATACAGTTTTCAAATGGAATTCTGAGAAGGATTATATAGAAACAGTTAAGAAATCTATTTTATTAAAAAAGATTACAAGATTAACAGGAATGGGTAAAAAGGAAATACTTGAAGAGTTAAAAAGAAGGATAACAATTCTAAAATGGTTACATCAAAGAGGAATTAAAGATTATGATCAGGTATATAAAATAATAAATATGTATTATAATTTTCCAAATAAAATTTTGTCAATTATATATGGAGATACTTAAATGTCTAGTTTTCAGAATTTTGCTTTTAGGATATTTAGAGAATATACAAAACATTTTATGATTTTTTTTCCTGATTTAAAAAAAATATTAAAAAAATCAGATATGCCTTATACTACTCAAGAATATTTAAGTATGTCTATGCTTATTTCATTAATTGCATTAATTTTATTTATTCCAGTATTTTCTTTATTATTTACAATTTTAGTTAAGGATATTTTATTTTCAATTCTTTTTGCAATTTTATCTGGTTTAGTAGCATCAGTTGGTTTATTTTTTGGTATGATAAAATATCCATTATCTATAATTAAATCAAAAGAAAGTAATTTAAATAATTCATTACCATTTGCATTATTATATCTTGCTACAATATCAAGTTCAAAATTACCTTTATTCAAAACTCTAAATATATTCACAAAATTTTCATCATATGGAGAAATAAAAAAACAAATTAATAATATAAATAATGATACAAAACTTTTTGGACTTGATATAATAACTGCTCTTGAACGTGCAGTAGAAAGATCACCGAGTAAAAATTTTTCAGAACTTTTGTATGGATTATTATCTACAATAAGAGCCGGTGGTGATATGAATATTTACCTAAAACAAAAATCTATAAATTTTATGAACGAATATAAAAGAAAACTTCATGAATTTTCAAATACACTTACACTTTTTATAGAAATTTATTTAACAGCTATAATACTTGGTGCTATTTTTTTCACAATATTAACAGCAATAATTTCTGCAATAGGTGGTGGTGGTGAAGATATTATTATTCTACAATTCATATTAATTTTCTTATTTATGCCATTAATTTCAATTATGTTTATTTATTTAATTAAATCATCAACACCAGGAGAGGAATAAATTGTTAGGAAAAAATAAAAACCAAAAACCCAAAATAATGAAAAATAAAAATGAAAATAAATCTAAGAAAAAAAAATTCCCAGATTTTTCAAATCTGAAACATATTCTTCTAATTACATTATCATTTTCTATATTATTTATTTTTCTCGGTTTTATTACAGGTAACCATGGAGCTTTAGGAATATTAATAATTATGACTGTTTTTATAAATATAATTCCTATTGTATTATCAGTTTATAAGAAATTTAGAAATATTCAAGAAATGGAAGAAAAATTCCCAAATTTATTATATGATTTAACAGAATCAATTAGATCTGGTGTTCCATTTCATCAAGCACTTGCAATTACATCAAAAAATAATTATGGAGCACTTTCACCTGAAATAAATAAAATGTCAAATCAATTAAGTTGGGGTATTCCACTTGATAAAGTTCTTACAAGATTTGCAAATAGAATGAAAGAAAGTAAGAGATTATCAACTTCAATAAAAATAATTAAAGAGTCTTTTATATCTGGAGGAGAAGTAACATCAACTCTTGAATCAGTAGCAGAAAATGTAAATAATTTACAAGAAATAAATAAAGAGAAAAAAGCATTATTAAGTCAATATGTTTTACTTATGTATGCTATATCTATAATATTTATTGTAATAGTTGCTGCAATAAATAAATTTTTATTACCTGTATTTCAATCAGGACAGGATTCTGAAGCAGGTCTTTCAAATTTAATACAATTAGATAATCCATGTAATAATCCTTTTGGTTTTGAAGAAAATGTTTGTTGGATTTATAATACGATATATAAATGTTTATTAGCCCCAAGTAATCAAGTTGAGAATATTTGTAAACTTAAGAATGAAACAGAAACATTACGAAATATCTCAGTTTATTATACATCATTATTCTTTATGATGTCTTTGATACAATCTATATTTTCTGGATTAGTTGCTGGTCAAATGAGTGAAGGTAATGTAAAAGCAGGACTAAAACATAGTATAATATTAGCAGGAATAACTATAGGAGCATTCCTTATATTGATTCAATTAGGTTTCTTGGGAATTTAAAATGAAAGGTCAAATATCTATAGATTATATTATAGCTATAGTAATTTTCATTTTTTTTGTAATTTATTTCTTATTTGAAATAACAAATATAGTTCCTAAATTTATAGGACAAATTGAAGAACAAGAAATTCGTTCAAAAGCATATCAAATTTCTGAAATTTTAATTAATGATCCCGGATATCCAGAAAATTGGAATTTTTTTAAATTAGATTCAGAATATATTCAAAGAATTGGTTTGTCTAATATACAAGCAACAAAGACAAATTATTTTCTTAATGAAAGAAATTATTTATCATTAAATAAAATAAATAGATTAATGGAATTATGTGATACAACATTAGGTGGTATAGGATATGAAAAAGTAACTGAAAAAATAGGAACAAATTTGGATTTTTCAATTATAATAACAGATAAATTGAATAATGAAATATTATTAAATAATTGTCATCCAAAAAATATAGACACAACAATAGGTAGACCTATAGTTTCTAGTTTTGTAGTATCTATTGATAGAATTGTAACATTTGATAATGGAAATTATGGGGAGTTGAAATTACAAGTATGGCAATAAAAGGACAAATACCAGTAATTGAAATGATTACTATAATTATAATATTATTCGTAACTTTTAGTTTATTTTTCCCAGAAACTGTTTATGGTAATAAATGGTCTGAAGCTAATTTGATAATAAATGCAAGAGATATTTTAATAACAATAGATAAAATTGGACTTATGAATCAATTTATAGGAAATAATGTTGAATTACAAGATTTTATATATAATAAATTAAATTTAGAAAATAATTTAATTGTTTCATCTTATATAGAAGGATCTATAAAAAATGAAATAATTGTTGCATGTAAATGTACTGATAAATTAGTCGGAGATTTAAGATTATATATAAATGAATTTAAGATTAATGAAAGAGATATAAGAATTACATTTATAAAAACAGAACTTGATTCAATACAAAAATCTGATGTACTTTTAATATGGGATGATGATAGAACATTAAATTTAGAAATTTATGAAAATTCATTAAATGATTATATAAATGAAGGTAATGGTGTAATATTAATATCAGATAATTCTAATTTAGATAAAAAAAAAAAAAAAATATTTGGAATAGAATGGTATGATGAAGGAAGTGTTAACACACCAATATCCTTAATATTACAACCAGATATAACCTCTCCAGTATATAAATTTCATAAATATTTTTATAATATACCAATAGAAGTTAGAACAAGAATAAATGATACAAATAGACCACCAATTATAAATTCAAATATAGAAAACTGTTTAGATACACCAAATGAACCATTTCCTAGAGGTACATTTAGTATTGAGATGAATGATATAGAATTTTGGACTTGTTCAAGTAATAATGGTATTTATATAAATCCAGATCCATTAAATCCAAATCCTAATATTATATTAAAAGAATTAGATGATTTTACTATATTAGGAACAAATGGAAAATCATTTTTATTAAATTATGTTGAAATAAATAAACTTTCTGGTAGAATGTTTGTTTCTATTTTAGATAATAGTTATTCTTTTAATATACAATCTAATTTAAATTTTAGAACAACAACTGCAAGCAATTTTTTATTTGCTGAAAGTAGTTTTAATATTTCTTATATTACATTTAATAAAATTGGAAAATCATCAGCAATTTGGATACATGAAAAATTTATAGAAAAAAATTCAGAAAATGGAATTTTAGAAGAATCATTTACTCATGATAAAAGGTTACTTATAGCTTCTTCAATTTTTACTTCATCAAATTTTAATCCAATACAAATTAGTCAAAAGAAAGGAGTTGTTGTTCCATATATAAATATTGTTAATAGAGATTTATTTGAAATTTATACTTTTAATCTAGATTTATCTCAACCATTTTAATTATTTTAAACGAATTGCTTCAAGATTTTTTGGAGCAAATGAATCTACTCCAAATATTTTACTAATATCACCTGCAAATTCAGCCGCACGTGAAGATTCACCATGAACACATATTACACGTTCAGGATTACATGGTAATCTATTAAGGAATGCCATTAATTGTTTTCTATCACTATGTCCAGAAAGCCCTTCAACAGTTACAACTTCCATATTCAATTTTTGATTAATAATTTTAGAACCTATTTGTATTGGTATTTCTTTATAACCTTCTTGTATTCTCCTTCCTAATGAAACAGATGATTGATAACCAATAAACATTAATGTGTTTTTTGAATTTTCACCTAAATTTTTCATATGATCTAATACAGGACCACCAGTTAACATACCACTTGTTGATATAATTACACATGGATCATTACTATCCCATAATTTCTCCCTATCATTATGTGAAGAAATTCTTTTCATTAATGGACTTGCAAATGGGTCTTCTCCATTATAAATTTTCTTTTGCATAGTTCTTGACATGTATTCAGGATAAGCACTAAATATTCCATTTGCATCCCAAATCATTCCATCTAAATAAATAGGATATTTAAATCCATTATCAATTAAAATTGCCATTGCTTCTTGTGCACGTTCAACAGCAAAAGATGGTATTATTACTTTTCCACCTCTTTCCATTGTTTTGTTTACAGCATCCATGAAAATTTTTTCAGTTTCATATCTTGGTGGGAAAACATTTCTATAACTTCCATAAGTAGATTCAATTAAAATTGTTTCAGCTCTAGGAAAGTCTGTATAAGAAGGATCTAACATCATTGTTCTTCCAAATTTTTGATCAAGTGCATAAAGAATATTATGTTGACCCTCACCAATATGTAAATGTGGGAACGCAGATCCTAATATATGTCCTGATGGTTGGAATGTAAGTCTAATATCAGGTGCGATATCAGAAACTTCTCCATAATCAAGAGTTATTGCATGTTTAACAGCTTCTTTAACACCTTTTGCAGTAAATAATGGTTTAGTAATTCCTTTCTGCATAACATCAATAAAATCAAACCAAAGTAAAGTTGCTAAATCCAAACTAGGTGTTGTCATATATATTGGACCATCAAAACCATATTCATAAAGTGCTGGAACAAATCCAACATGATCCATATGAGAATGTGAAATTACTATAGCATCTAAGTCACTATAATTAAATTCAGACGCATTTAATATTGGAGCAATTTCTGATCCTGTTGCACCAGCCTTTACTCCACAATCAATCATAATTTTAGATTTTGGAGTTTCAATTAATGAACAACTTCTCCCAACTTCTCTCCAACCACCTAAACCAATAATTCTAATCCAATTTCTACTAGTTTCATTTTTTTTGAAAATATTTTCTCCTACTCTATTTAGAAACTTTTTTCTATAATTAACATTTTCATGCATATATTTTCTAATTCCCATTACAATATCTGATTTTACGGATGGTACTCTTTCAATTCTTGGAACCCAAAATGTTTCTGTCCTAATTTTTTTAAATAATTCTCCTCCTCTCCCAATTACCATTCCTGGTTTTTCTGCAACAATAACTACTAAACTTCTTTCAGGTTCAAAATAAATATTATTTATTTTTGCATCTTCAGAAACAATTTCTTTAATTTTTTCTTTAGTAAATTCCTGATCCATATTTAGATTTTTTTCAGGACGCATTTCTATCCTTTTTTTAATTTGAGAAACAACTTTTTTTACATCTTCTTCATAATTTTGAAAAAATTTCTTATCTTTTGTATATGCAATTATCTCTGACCCTTCTAATTCTACTCTTGTTATAACATTTTCTGGAAGTAATTCTTTTATTTTATTTAATATTTCCATTTAATCACTATATTTTAAAAAATGAACAAAACTAAATTGATGTTTTTGTTATTTTAATTCCATTTTTTGTAACAGTACACAAATCAATTCCATTACCACCTGATGCTATGTCTCTATTTATAGCAGCTTTTATTGAGCGATGAGCAAGTTTCTTAGCTTCTTCTATTGATAAATTTTCTTTGAAATTATCTTCTAGAACACCAAGAGCCATAGGAGAACCTGAACCTGTTGAGAAGAATTTTTTCTCTTCTTCACAACTTCCTATTGCATCAAGTGTAAACATTGATGGTCCATTATCATCATATCCGGCTATAATTAATTGAACGAAATAAGGATAAAATTTATTATTTTGTAATATATTTGATAAAAGGGAAGCTGCTCCTTTAACAGATATGTTCCTCCCATTTGCTAATTTGAAAAGTTTTAATTCTGCTTTTAAATATTTTGCTAAAGTTTGAGCATCTCCTAATGAACCTGCTACAGTCATAACAATATGATCATCTAATGTTTGTATTTTCAATGATTCTTTATTTGCTATTAAATATCCCATTGTGGCTTTTTTATCAGCTGCTACAACAACACAATCTTTACATAACATACCTAAAGTTGTTGTACCTGTCTTCTTCATTTCAGGTCTTTCTTGTTTTGTATTTTTGAATTCAAATGGAATATTCATTTAAAAATCTCCAAAATTAGTTAATTATATTTAGAAAATATGGTTTAAATATTTGTTGTTATATTGACTTTGTAACAAATTAGAAAATTAATTTATTCCACTACAAAAAATAATATTAAAATTTTATTTAAAATTAAATATTTTCAATAAATATTATTTTACATATTAGATTTTTATTATAAATTTCTAAAAAAATATTAATTAATATTGTTTAGCCATATAAACATTTTTCTTTGCAGATTTATTACAATAAATACATTTTCCAAGAACTTTTTCATTTTTACCATAAAAAGTACCACGAATTTTCAATCCTTTTGTATAATTTTGAATTTCTCTAGCACAATTTTCTTTCCCACAAAAAGTAGCTTTAATAATACCACCATTTTCAACATATTTGAAAAAATCGTTTTTATTTTTAGCATTTCTCAAATTATTTTTTAAAAATTTATTAGCATCATTTAATAAAATTTTATTCATTTCCAAAGAAAGTTTTTCTATTTTATTTTCCAAAGAATTATATTTAATTTTAATTTTAGTTTTATTATACCTTTTACTTAATGTAACAAAATTTGATTTTAATTCTTTTATACCAATTTCAATTCTAAAAGGAACACCATATAATTCCCATTTATTATATTTTTCACCAGGAGTTTTTTTTGTATCATCTATATAAACTCTAAATTTCTTACCAATAGTATTTTTCAATAATTCACATTTTTTAATTATTTTTGAATTATTATCTTTAGAAATTATAGGAATAATTACAACTTGTATAGGTGCAATATCAAATGGTAATTTAAGTCCTTTATCATCACCATGAATTGATATTAATGCAGCAAATATTCTCCAAATACCAGGACCAAAACATGTTTGCCAAACATAATTTTCATTTCCATTTTTATCTAAATATTTTATATCAAAAGTTTTAGAAAATTTCTGAGTTAGATCATGTGTAGCTCCTACTTGTAAAACTTTCTTATCTGGCATTAATACATCAATAGCAAAAGTACTTTCAGCTCCTAAAAATTTATCCCATTCTGGTCTATTAAAAGATAAAATAGGAATTCCTAATTTTTCTATCATAATATTTTTCATAATATTAATATCATTTTTAATTTGTTTCAATGATTCTTCATGAGTTTCAAATACATCATGGGATTCAATCCAAATAAATTCATGTCCACGTATAAAAGGTCTAGTAACAGATTCATTTCTATAAGCAGTTACAGATTGATATTTTTTCAAAGGTAAATCACGATAACTTCTAATCCATAAAGAATACATAGGATAAAATGCACTTTCACTTGTTGGTCTCAATGCTAATCTTTTATTTAATGTTTCATTTGCACCTTTTTGACTGACCCAAAAAACTTCAGGCAAAAATCCAAAATGTTCTGCTTCTTTTTTTAAATTCTCTTCAGGTATAAGTAATGGAAAAAGAACAGGTTCATGTCCTTCTTTTTCAAGACTTTCTTCAAACATATTTATTATTTGTTTTATTATTCTTATAGACCATGATTTATGAACAATAAATCCTTGAATTCCATATCTAATATCTGCTAAATCCGCTTTATCAATAATTTGAGTAAACCATTCAGAAAAATTTGATTTCTTAACTGTAAGTCCTTGTTTCTTAGACATATTATTATTATAATTTGTATACATATTAAATATAGTTTTCATTTTAGTTAAAATTCTAAAATTTAAATAAATTAAAAATAAATTATTTATGTGAAAATATCTGTTATATCTGATTGTCATCTTGGATTAAGTCATAATTCTAATTTAGAAGATGATTCATTTGATAATATGAAAGAGGCTATAGAAAATTCTCTTGATTGTGATTTAATATTATGTGCTGGAGATATGTTTGATTCTAGATATCCAAGAACAAATACTTGGGCTAAAGCAATATCAATTTTAACAAAACCTCTTATAGAAAAATCTGGAATAAATTTTATTAGTTCAACAAAAAATTTAAAGAAAATACATGAAAGAACATTAAATTCAATACCATTTATATCATTACATGGAAATCATGATAGAATATTAGCTAATGAGAAAAATGTTATACAAGCACTTGATCAAGCAGGTATATTAATTCATCTTGATAAAGAAAATATTGTTTTTGAAAAGAATGGAGTTAAAGTTGCAATACATGGTATGTCATCAGTTCCAGAAAGATACTCAAAATCAACACTTCAATTATGGAATCCAAAACCTATATTTGATTCTTTTAATATTTTAATGATTCATCAAAATATTGATAAATATGTTTATTCACCATTAGAAATAGTTGATTTAAAAATAGAAAATTTTCCAAAAGGTTTTGATGTTATTTTAAATGGTCATATACATAATAAAATTATTGATAAAATAGGAGAATCTATTTTTATTATACTTGGAAGTACTGTAACTACACAATTTAATGAAAATGAATCAAAATCAGTAAAAGGTTTCCATAAAATTAATTTTGAAAATTCTAAATCTCCTCAAGTAGAATTTATACCTATAAATTCAAATAGAAAATTTTTTTATTATGAGATTAAAAATAATAATTCAGAAATTATTAGAAAAGAATTAGATATTTTATTTACAAATATTGTTAATAAAAATTTTCTAAAAAAACCTGTAGTAAAAGTAAAAATATTTGGAAAAGATACAGATTTTATTGATCATTATATTGCTGTATTTAATAAAAAATATTCTGATAAATTATTATTAAATTTCGTTAAAAAATTAGAATCAGTTGAAATAACAGAAAAAATGGAATTCATGAAAACTCTTAGAGAACAAAGATTATCTGTTGAAGAAATTGGAATAAATTTATTGAAAAATAATTTAGATGAATTAAAATTTTCGTTGAATTTTAATTTTCAACAATTATTTGAATTAATGATAAATGGAGAAATTGATAAAACTATTTCAATATTATCTGGAAATCAAAAAACACTTCATGATGTAGGTGGAAAATTATTATAACAAATGTAAAAGTAAAAAATTGGAGATCTCATAATAATACAGAATTAGCTTTTAGTAAAGGTACAAATGCTTTAGTTGGAATAATTGGTAGTGGTAAATCTAGCATACTTGATGCAGTATGTTTTTGTCTTTTTGGTACATTTCCTAGTTTACAAGCAAGAAAATTAAAAATTGATGATTTAATAATGAATAAACCAATTGAAAAAGTAAATTCAGAAATTGAAATTTATTTTCATTTAAATGGAAAAAATTATTCTATAAAGAGAATAATAGAAAAAGGAAAAGGAACAACATATTCAGAAATAAAAGAAGAAGGTAAAATAATTGAGTCACCAAATACGTCAAAAGTAAATGATGTTGTTGAGTCTATATTGAAAATAAATTATGAATTGTTTAGTAAAGTTATTTATTCAGAACAAAATTCTTTAGATTATTTTTTAACAATTCCACGTGGTCAAAGAATGAAAAAAATTGATGATATATTAACTATAGATAAATTTGAAAAAGCTAGGTTAAATATAATGTCAGTTATTAAAAAAATTTCAGATAAAAAAAATATTAAACAAATTGTTATAGAAAAATTAAATATAGAAGAATCAAAAAAAACATTAGAAACATTCAAAAATATTATAATTAATATGAGTAAAGAAAAAGAATATTTAGAAGTTGAATTAAATAAACAATCTCAAAAAAAACATCTTATAGAAAAAGAAATAGGAAATTCTAGAAAAATAAAAGAAGAGTTAAAAAATCTTGAAGCAGATGAAAAAAAAACTCTTGCATTGATTGAAGAAATACATATTTCTATAAAAGAAATTGAAGATTCTATGAAAGGAGAAAATAAAATAGAAATAGATAAAAATTTAAGAGAATTATTTAGAAATTTAGATGAAATGAGTAAATTATTTAAGAAAGAATCAGAAAATTATAATAAACTTCTTATAAATTATGAAAAAACAAAAACAGAAGCAGAAATATTAAAAAGAGAAAAATTAGATAAGTTAAATGCAGAATTAGAAAGGAAAATTGATATAAATAGATTTATTGATACTAAAAAATTATCTCCTGATAAATTAGAAGAAAAAATTGAAAAAAAGAAAAAGAAAATAGAGATATATGAAGCAAGTATGGAATTAATTAAAATTAAAATAAAAAATTCAAAAGAAATCATAGATAATATTAATGAAATTCAAAATAAATGTCCTTTATGTAATTCTAAAATAACTAAAGAGAAAAAATTAATTTTAATAAATAAAAATAAATTTGATATTAAAAAATTAGAAGAAGTTTTTATTAAAGATATGGGAAAAAATAAAATTTCTAAAGATGAATTAAAAGAATTACAAAATCAACTTGAAAAACTTTCAGAAATGGTAGAATTTATAAAAAATATTGATGATATAAAATCAGAATTAAATAATAATAAAAATATTTATGCTATTTTAAAGGAACAATATCAAAAATTTGAAAAAGAATTAAATGAATTAAAACCAAAAAATGAATTATTGGAAAAAAATATATTAGAAAATACAGAAAGAAAAATAATATTAGAAAAAATATATTCTAGAATGAATGAATATGAATTAAAAAAGGAAAAAATACAAAAATTATTTACTCAGAAAAAACAAATAGAATTTAATACTTCTAAACTGAAAGAATCAATTTTAGGAAAAGATGATATAAAATTAGAAATTAATTGGAAAGAAATAATTGAAAATGAAAAAAATATAGAAGCAAAAATAATTTCAATGAAACAAATTTTATCAGATAAAAAATCTAGAATTAATGAATTAGAAATATCTTTATCAAAATATGATAAAGAATTAAATGATATAAATAAAATTGATGAAATAATTAAACAATTAAATATATTTGAAAAATCATTAGAAGAAACACAAATTCAATTAAGAAAAGAATTCATAACTTCAATTAATTATACAATGAATGAAATATGGCCAAAACTTTACTCATATAAAGATTTTATTGGAATAAGAATTACAATAGAAAAAGGTGATTATATTTTACAACTTCAAGAAAGACCAAATAAATGGGTAAATGTAGAAGGATTTGCATCAGGTGGAGAAAGAACAATATCATCTTTAACATTAAGAATATCATTTGCACTTGTTTTAGCACCACAATTAAAATGGTTAATTCTTGATGAACCTACAGTTAATATGGATACAAAAGCAGTAGAAGATTTAGGAACAACATTAAGTGAACATATCGGAAATTTAATAGATCAAACTTTCTTAATAACTCATGATGAAAAATTAGAAAAAGCAGTTACAGGATATGCATATAAATTAACTCGTGATAAAATTAATCATGGATCAACAGAAATTTTACAAATAGATAAATAATATTTTAATTATGTCAATTAAATCAATATCCAACATTTATGGAAAAAGTAAGAATTGTTGAAAAAAAAAAAAAAAAATCAATTAATTTTGCAACAAAATCAAAAAAGTAGTAAAGTATAAAAAAGATAAAATATAATTTGTAATATGAAAAATTTAATATTATTTTCAGTATTTATTATGACATTTATTGTAATATCAAATACAACTTCAGCTGAAATAGAAATTAATTTAGAATTAAATAATAAAATTGCTAATTTTGGAGATGAAATTATTTTAAATGGTACTGTAGAAAATGATTTTAATAGAGAATTTGATTATAGAATTTTCTTCATTACAATTAAATCAACACAAAATTCTGAAAGAGTAATAATTTGTGATTCAAATCAACAAAAAACTTCATTAAATGGAGAATTTTCATTTACATGTAATATACCACAACGTGAAGAATTTATTAATTTATTAGGAATTAATTCAACATATAGATCAATCATTCCTATAAAAGCTGGTATTGTTTTAAATGATTCTGTAAATGGTACAAATATAAAAAAATCTACTAGAATTTTAGTTATAGACCAAAATCATTTGAATAATAGAGTAAATAAAATTTTCAATTATTTATCTAATAAATCAAAAAATGATAAAATAAGAGAAGAATGTAATTTTTATAGAACATTATCTGATGTAAATGAAACAGTAGAAGAAATAATTAAAAAATGTAATATGTTAAAAAATAAAACAATAGATAATAATACAATTGAAAATCATAGAACCCAAATCACACAAATTATTGAAAATATTAGAAATTCTAATAATTCTAATACTTCTGAATTAATATACTCATTTGTTAATTTAGGAGGAATAGTACAAGATGTTAGTGTTGAAGATAGAATAAAATCAGAAATAGAAAAAACAAAAAAGAATATAGAAAGATCAATAATAAATAGAATAAAAGATAAAATATCTAATAGAACATCTGAATTACGTGATAGACGTCAGAATAATGAAAATGAAACACATGAAACAGATGAAACAGGAGTTCAATAAATATGGGTAAATTAATGTTTGGAATTATAATTATAATAGCAATTTTGGTTTACATATTTTTATTATATAAAGGATTTGATCTTCCAGGATCATCTATAGTAAATTCAATTTTAGGTGAAGATATTATAAATAAAATAGGTTCTAATATTGAAAAAATTGAAACTATAAATGTTGAACAATTAGAAACAGAATCTGTACAAAATGAATCAGTAAATATACAAATTCCAAATGAATTAACAGATGAACAAAAAATCCTATTACAAACAACAGAATTAGATCAAGATATTTCTAATATTATAAATGAATTACAAATTGATGTAAATGTAGATTTACCAGAATTTTCTCATAATAATTAAATAAATTAAAATATCTAATTATTTGAAATGTTAAGAATAAAAGTCTTCTTATTCAATAAAATATTAGTGAAAATATGATATTAAGTAATTTATGGAAAATAATATTTACATTATCTATAATTTCAATTATATTATTATTTTTTTTTGGTATTTCAGGATTTTTAAAACCTATTTATACTGAAAATCTTAAAGATAAAAATTTAGAAAAATTACCATTAGAAAATAAAAATAGAATAGATATTATTGAACAAAATATTGATAATATAAATATCCAAATAAATGGAGATTTAAATAAATCAATAAATTACATAAATATTCCAAATTCAACAAATTCATATAATAAATTAATAAATATTTCAAAAAATTTAATACAAATTACAAAAAGAATTATAAATTCATCAATATCATTAATATTTGCAGAAGAATCACTTAATTTAAATAATAATACCAAAATAATTGATAATTCATCAACACAAATTTCAAATTATACAAATGAAAATAATAAGAATAAAACAATAAATGATGTAGAAAGTATAGAAATTATTGATGTTTCATGTGATTTTGTTAGAAATACTTATAATTTAATTATAAAGAATAATGGAACAAAAAACATAATTTTAGAGAATGTAGAAGTAAAAATTGATAATAAAGTTGTTAAATCAATAGATTGGGATAATATAAATATTCTTGAATCTAACAATACAGTATTTGTAAAATTAAATCAAATTTCAGAAGAAGGTAAAAATTATAAATTATTATTAGATATTGGTGAAAATGAATTTAAATATGAAATTACTTGTTAAATAATTAAAAATTTTCATCCTCTTTTAATAATTCTTTTTCATCTTCTTTTAATCTATTATAAATATCTTTTAATATTTTCATATTATTTGGAGAAATAATTGCTTTCATTACATCTCCTTCATTTAAATGTTTCCCTATAATTATTTTTTCCATACTAAGTGCAACTTTATCTCCTCTGATAGCATCATAAACATTTTTACCTTCTTTTTCTATTCCTTTAACACGATCAATTCTTTTCCCATCACGTGCTAAAACAACACCAGGTTTAATAACACCTCTTAAAATTTCTACACCAAAAACAGCAGGATTAGATTGACGAAATATAGTACCTTTCAACACTTTTACTTCACATGGATGTACAACAATATTTTGTTTTTCTTTCAATATATTATTATTTAATTCTTCAATCCATTTTTGATAATTTTCAAGTAATCTATATATTATTTTATTTTCAAATAATTTAATTTTCATATCTTTTGAGAATAATTTAATTTCTTCTGAAACATTTGTATGAAATGCAAGAATAACACTTCTCGATTTATTATTTATATTATGAGCCTCAATTACATCTTGTTTGTTAACATCACCAATACTAGCCTTTTTAATAGGTATTTTTTCATCATTCAATATTTTAATCATTGCTTCAAGACTTCCAAGAGTATCTGTTTTTATTACAACACCATTAAAATCTTTCTCAAATTTTATTGATTCTACCTCTTTTTGAATTTCTTTCTTGGCTTTTTCAATATCTTCTTCATTTGGTACAAATATTATTGGAGAACCTGAAATAACATTTTCTAAATTTGGTGCAGATATTTTTACACCCGCTGCTGCATATATTTCGTCAACATATTCAAATTGTTTTTCATTTCTAAGTTCTTGTAATTTTCTAGGTGATAATATAGCTTTTATTTTTGTAACAATAGGCTCTATACCACCAATTATAGTATAATAACCTTTTTTTATTTTTCCATTATAAAGAATAACATCTATTGTTGTTCCTAATCCTTTGAAATTTTTCACTTCTAATACAGAACCTTTATTTTCTTTTGTAATTTTTATTTTATCTTTCAGAAATTGTTGAGCAAGTCCAGAAAGAACCATTAAAATATCTGATATACCCTCACCAGTATTAGAAGATATAGGAACAATAGCAACTTGTTTTTTAAAATCAGTAATTCTATCATATCTTTCAGCTTCAATATCATTTTCTGATAATTGTGAAACAATATTATATAATGATTTTTCTAATTCTGTTTTAACATCATCTTTTTGATTATTAAAACTTTCTAAAAAAGAAGAATTTTTTATTGGATACCATCCACGTATTCTATCAATTTTTGTTATAACAACAATAAAAGGTGTTTTGAAATCTTTCAATATCTTCAAACTTTCATATGTTTGTTCTTGAAATCCTTTATTAGAGTCCACTACTAAAATAGCAAGATCAGATACTGAACCACCCCGTTTTCTCATTCCAAAAAATGCTTTATGACCTGGAACATCAATAAAAAGCAATCCTGGAATTTCTATTTTAATTTTAAATTTATTTAATAATTGTCCAGAAATTTTTTTTATAATTTTACTTGGAACATAACTAGCACCTGTATGTTGTGTGATTTTACCAGCTTCTGTTTCTGTAACAGTTGTTCCTCTTATTTTGTCTAAAAGTGTTGTTTTTCCATGATCTGTATGACCAATTACTACAATTATAGGACTTCTTATATTTTTTTGCATTATAATCTCAATTAGATATTTTATTATTAAATATATATATATTTATTAAGAATTATATAATCAAATTTTAGCAATTGTAATTCCAGTTTGAGACTGATATTTACCCTTTTTATCTTTATAAGATATTTCTGGCTCTTCATCAGCTTCAAAAAATAAAACTTGTGCAAGTCCCTCATTTGAATAAATTTTTGCCGGTAATGGAGTTGTGTTTGATATTTCTAATGTAACATATCCTTCCCATTCAGGTTCAAATGGTGTCACATTTACAATTATTCCACATCTAGCATAAGTTGATTTACCTAAACATATTGTCATAACATTACGTGGAATTTTAAAATATTCTACACTTCGTGCAAGTGCAAAAGAATTTGGAGGTATTATACATACATCTCCTTTGAAATCTATAAATGATTTTGAATCAAATTTTTTTGGGTCCACAATTGTATTATGTATATTTGTGAAAATTTTAAATTCATCTGAAACTCTTAAATCATAACCATATGAAGAAACACCCCAAGATACAACATTTTTTCTCATTTGTTCTTTTTCAAAAGGACTAATCATTTTCTTTTCAATTGCCATTTTCTTAATCCATTTATCATTTTTAATCATTATAATATTATGAAATTTAAAATATAAAAACTAATTAATATGTAAAATATTTATTAATATCTTCAATATTTTTTTTATTTTCACAATATTTTTATCCCATTTTATTATAGGTAAATTATTTTAATTTTTAAATTTAGGTACTGATATATCATAAATACCTTTATTTCATTATCGACTTTTCCCAACATTTACATAAATTAAATTTATTTTCTCCTTGAATAGATATTGCTAATTTTGGAATATTATTCTTAATAAAATGATAATTAATTATTTTTTCTTTAGGTTCTGATTTATTTTTTGAAACATATTTAAACCTAGATATTATACTTCCATTTCTATTATGTTAATAATATTATATATAAATAGAATTTTTATATAATTAATAACATATTTATATTTAAACTTAAATAATTAATAAAATAATATGAAAACATTTTGTGAAATAATAATATCAGATTTCTTACCTACAATAAGAGCATTAATAACACAAGAATTGATTAATAATTATAATTTAAATCAAATAGAAGTAGCAAAAAAACTTGGAGTAACACAACCAGCAATTTCTTATTATATAAGAAATATAAGAGGTAATAAAACAGATGTAATGAAAACAAATGAAAAACTTATGGATATTGTAAAAAAAACAGCATCAGATATAGCAAATGGAAGTGATGCTCCTATTGAGATTCAAAATATATGTAAATTTTTAAAAGATGAAAGTATTTTAACAGATAAAGAAAAATTAAAATGTTGTAGTTTATGTAGAAAATAATTTTCAATTATTTTTTATTTTTATATTTATGAAATTTTAAAATATTTTTAAAATTTATTTTATATTTAATTAAATTATTTTTTCTTTTTTTAAATTTATGTAATTTACAAATTTTCTTTTTAATTGGAAATATTTTATATTTAATTTCATTTATACTAATTTTATGATTAAATTTTCCATATTCAATAAATTCTAATTTATTTTTCCGTATATATTTTTTATTAAAAATAGAATATATTTTATATTTTATTTCTTTTAGTTTTTCAATTGGGGTTAATATAAATAATAATATTGTAGAAACAGGAATAAAAATTATAACTATTATTTGGAATTTATTAAATTTTATATTTAATAAATTTTTTACTAAATTATTTGTTGAATTTTCTAAATTTAATATTTTATTTGTTAAAATTTTAACAGATTTTTGAATATTTGTTTCATTATTATAATCATTAAAAACTTCTAATTTTAATGTAGAGTTTATTTTTTGATATGAACTATTTACTATAATATTTCCATTATATATTCCAGATTCTAAATTATTATCAATATATATTCTAAAATTAATATTTTTTGAAGATAGAGGATTTATTATATATTCTTTTGGTACAATTGATATATTAATACCATTACCAAATAAAATATTTATTTTTACTTTTTGTATTATGGAATTATTAAGATTTTTTATTGTAAAATTTGATAAAATTTCATTTCCACTATTAATTTTAATTATAGGTTGTAAGTTAATAATTTCTAAATATTTTATTATATTTGATATTGGATTACTTGATATTAGACTACTTGATATTGAATTACTATCAGAAATAAGTATATCATTAGAAGAAGTAAAATTAATTACTTTTATATTTAATTTTAAATCATTTTCAAAAAATATTATATTATTTAAAGTATCTATATTTGAATAACATGAATCAGATTTAGTTATTGATTCTATTCTCCATGATATATAACAAGTATTTTGAGGTTCTAAATTATTTATATTCCAAATTGGAGAATTAAAACTATTACTTGTACAATTGGATTCTATTTTTTCTCTTAATCTATATCCATTACAATTATTCTCATTAAAACTAATTAGAAAATTAGAATTTATTAATCCATAATTTGTAACAAATGCATAAACATCAAGTTTTTCATTTAAACCTAAATCATATGATATATCACATTTTGGATTATTATATTCACATGATGAAAAATTAGAATATAATAAAATACTAGAATTATTTATTTTTAATATTTCTTTTTCAATTTGATTTTGATAAATTCTATTTCCAGATAAAATTTTATCATTTTCAAAATTTAATTCTAAATTATAATATCCACCTTTAATATTTTTTGGAATAGTTAAATTAATTTTATATAAATTATTATTAAATAAAATATTATTAATATTTGAAGAAATAATATTAATATTTTCAGTTGTTATATTTGAATGTTGTAATTTTAATGTAAAGTCATCAATACCAATATATTCTTCTTCAATATATGTTGTTCCATTATAATATTTTAATTCAAAATTTAATGTAACATAATTTTCTATTGTATTATCTAATATTGAATTTTGATTATCTTTATAAATTATTTCAGTAAAATTAATTAATATATTATCTGTTAAATTTAATTGAATTTCTAATATATGTAATTTATATGGATAAGATTCTGTAAAATTAATTTCTAATAAACTATTATAAATTCCTTTTTCATTTTTTGTATTTAAAGTATTTACATTTAAAATTAATTCTATTTCAATTTCTTCAAATGGATTTATTACTCCATTTAATGAATTTAAACTAAAATTAATATATTCATTTCTATTTTCTAATTTTAATATATTATTTGATTTTATTGTATAATTTAAAATTTCATTTCCTAAATTTTTAAAAGGTATTTTTACTTCTCTTTCAAAATTTTTACCAATATTATCATTTAATAATAAAATAGATGAATTAAATTTATTATTTAAAATTATAGTACCTGTATTTATATTAAATTTAATTGGTATAATTATATCAGAATTATTAAAACTTTCATAACCTAAAAAACCTTCATAATTTCCATATAAAGCTTCCATTAAAGTTAAATTTATTTGTATAATTTCACTTTCATTTTCATTAAATGATCTTTGAGTAAAATTAGTTGAAATCCAATTATCTGTATTAAAAAATATTTTTTTCTTTAAAATGAAATTTGTTGGATTTAAATCTGGTGTATTTATATATATTTTCCATAAACCGTTAATTATATTATTTGTTTCAATAATTTGTGTAAAATTGGTAATATTTGAATTATTTGAATTTAAATGATTATCAAAAGATTTTCCAATAATTTCATTATTAGAATTGAATAATTCTAAAATATAAGTTTTATTTCCATCTTTTTCCCATTCAACTAATACTTCTACTTTATTTGCATAATCAGGAACGTATAAATCAAAAGTATTGTTACCATTTAAATTTTCAGTTATATTTATATTAAATATTTCTGAATATTCTTTTAAATTATTTTGTGTAATATTTCCAATATTTTTTATTTCAATATTTTCAGATATTGAATATAATGGAGATAAATCATTTTTAATTAATTTTTCCTCACCAATTACATCTAATGTTGATAATGATAATGTACCATTATAATTTGATGAAACATTTCCATATATTCGAATTTCATAAGGTCCATAAAAATCTGTAATATTTTTCACAATTTTTTTTTCCATTAAATTTTTAAAAAATGAATATATTAAATTTTTATCCTTGTCTAAAATAAAAATATCTATATTTTCATTAGAATCTAAATTAATTGTTAAATATTTATTATCAATTAATGATGTATTAAAAAAATATGAATGTGATTCATTATTTTGGTAAAAATTACCTCCAAAATTTCTAATACCAGAAAAATTATAAAATATATTGTCTACTATAATAGGTATTTCAACATCAATATATATTTCTAAATTATCAGATACAAGATTATTATTTTGAATTTCTATTTTTCCAGAATATTTACCTGGTGAACAATTTAAATATTCTTTTGTCAATAAAAATGTTACAATAGTTTCATTATTACCGTTCATTATAAATTCATTATTAAATTCATTATTAACATAATTTTTAATAATAGGAGCAAATCCACCACCAAAACCACAGAAATTTTCATTATTAATTTGACCATAAATATTTCTTATTTTTGATTCATTTGTAAAATTATTAATTTTTATTTCAATAGCAGAAGAAGTTATTGTTTTTATTGTTAAATTTGAACTATAATTATTACTAAAATTAAGATAAATTTTACTAGAAGTAATTTCAAAATTATTATTATTTGAAGTTATAGCATTAACTGATGTAGATATTAATATTAATATAATGAATGATAAAAAAAATGTAATTATTGGTTTTGAATTCATATTCTACCTTTAATTATTGTTAATTCTAATAAAAATACTATGTTATAATGATTTTTATTAAAAATTATCTCTAAACCATATGAAGATTGAAGGGCGGAATGATATAAGATGATTTCAACCTTGTGTCTGATGGGGAGAAAATATTAAATTATAATTGTAATTCCAGCACCTATAAAAGATAAAATTGCAAAAATAATTATGAATTTGAAAAAATCGATTTTGTTAATTATTGAAAAAATTATATGAAGAGTAATTAATCCAATTATAAAAGCAATACCTATACCTGGTAAGAAATTCTTGAATAATAATAAATTATTTATTGATAAGTAAATTGTAGATACTAAAACAACAGGAACAGACATAATATAAGATATTGTTAAAATTTTTTTTGGATCTTTCATTCCAAGTGATAAACCAAATATTGTTGAACTAGATCTTGATAATCCTGGTATAATAGATAAACCTTGAAGAATTCCAGAAATAAATGGAAGGTATTTACTCTTAATATGTATGTTCTTATTATTTTTACGTATATATCCTGTTACTAAAAGCGCAATTCCCATTAAAATCAATAAGTTTGGACCAAGTGTAAAATCTTTTAATAAAAGGAATATTGGAAAACCAATTAAAAGAGAAATTATTGTAGATATTGTTAAAAATTTTAATATTTTTTTATCTTTTAATGTTATTATTTTGATACAATATTTTCTAAAATAAACTAAAATCGACAATATAGTTCCAAAATGTAAAATCAAGGCAGCTTCGATTGGAGATGAAGATATTTGTATAATACTAGTACTCAAAATAATTATAGCTTCACTTGATAATGGTATCCATTCAAAAATACCTTGTATTATTCCAAATAATATTGTTTCTAACATAAGAGGGCTTGATGGGATTCGAACCCATGACCTTCTCCTTAGGACGGAGTAGCTCTAATCCAAACTGAGCTACAAGCCCGATAAATATAATATATAAATTAGTTGTTATAGTAAATATTTGTTAAGTTTATAATTGAGAAAATTCTTTTCTAATTCTATCTAAGAAATTAAGTCCTATTTTAATTCTTTCAAGAGTTTGTTTTATTCCCATCTCAGTTCCAGAAATAGTATTTTTCTTGAAAAAAACTTCAATTTCTTTTTCTTCTTTTAGAGTATCTATTATAACTAATGTTCCAATTATTCTTTTTACAAGATTAGAAACAGAAGACCCAAGCCTCATATTTATGAGTTTCCAATTATTTTTCATCCAAGGCCATATTAAATCTTTTGCATAAGGATTTGATTCTACCCTTGCTATACCAAATAAAATATCCTGAGATCTTACATATTTTGATAAACTAAAATCAAGTGAATTTAATATTAATTTTTTATCTTTAAAACCACTTATTGCTGAAAGATATCTTATTCTTTCTTCACTTAATTCACTATTTTTATAAAGATTTATAAACATTTTTTGGGTTTTTTCATTACCATACCATGTAATTAAACTAAATACAGCATTTCTTAAATCTGGTCTTAATGTGTTTGAATCTTTTAAATATTCATCAAATCTGCTTCTAGCTTCATTTACTACTTCCATATCTCCAAGTTTCCCAAGTACAATTATTGATAGAGATCTTAATATTGGAATTGTAGAAATTTCCTCTTCTTTTATAGGATCCCATCCAACATAATCAAGAACTCTTCTAAAGAATTTAATATTTTCTTGTTTTATTATATCACTAAAATTTTCATTAAATGTTTTTAATAAAATTGAATATAAATTAGATCCTAATTCTAGAAGAACAAGATAATCTTTTTCATTTCTAAATGATTCTATAAAATTTAAGTATTCTTTTAATTCATATTCTCCTGCTATTGATAATGAGAAGAAATCAGAACATAAACCCCATCTATCTATGTTATTTATTTGTTTATTTTCAATTAAATTTTTTAATTTTTCAATATTTTTTTTATCATATTTTACTCTATAAAATCCTTTTTGGCCAAAATTTATTTTGAGCCATTTTGTATTATTATCAATATTTAATTTATAATTATTAGTTTTCATAATATCTGATATAAATTTATCTTCAGTTATTATTGATAAAGGAATCATCCAAGATTCTTTTCCTGAAGAATTACCCATTGATAAAAATCTTTTTTGATTTAATGTTAGTTTTAAATCTTCTAAATTTGTTTCAATAATAGGATAACCAACCTGTTGTATCCAAGTATCCATTATTTCTTTTATTGGTTTTTTAGATGTTTCTGTTAAACTTTTCCATAAATCATTAGTTTCGGTATTTCCATATTTATGACGATTTAAATAAATATTCAAACCATTTCTAAAATTTTCCTTTCCTATATAATCTTCTAACATTCTTAAAATACTTCCACCTTTATCATAACTAATTTCATCAAATATTTCATTAACTTCTGAAGGATTTGTTACTTTGACATTTATAGGATGTGATGATTTTAAAGAATCTAATCTCATTCCAGAATTTACTGAATCTAATATGAAATTATTTTCAAATTCCCATTCTGGAAATATATCATTTACAGCTTTTGTTGCCATAAATGTTGCAAAACTTTCATTCAACCATAAATCATTCCACCATTTCATTGTTACAAGGTTACCAAACAATTGATGTGCTAATTCATGTGCAATTACTTCAGCAATTCTATGTAAATTTGTTTTTGAAGAATTTTTTTCATCAAAAAGTAAATCTATTTCTCTAAATGTTATTGCACCCCAATTTTCCATTGCACCAGATGCAAAATCAGGTATAGCTATAAAATCTATTTTTGGAAGTGGAAATGGTATTTTGAAATAATTTTCATAATAATTAAGGAATTTTTTTGCTAAATCTAATGCAATTTTTCCCTGATTTCTTTTACCTTTTGGTGTAATAACTCTCATTTTTGTTTTTCTTAAATTATCTTCCAAATAATCAAAATCACCAACTCCTAAATAAAGAAGGTATGTTGACATTATTGGAGTTGTATCAAAAATAAATAAATTTTTACCTATTTTCTTCTTCTTTTGTTTTATTGGCATATTTGAAATAGTTTGAAGACCTGTAGGTACTAATAATTCTATATCAAATGTTGCTTTTGCTTTAGGTTCATCAAAACATGGAAATGCTCTTCTAGCATCAACAGCTTCAAATTGAGTTGTTACCATATTGTAAATTTTATTATCAAATTTATGTAAACTTCTATAAAAACCAGACATTTTATCATTATGAATTCCTTCAAAATCAATTTTAATTTCAATTTCTCCAGAAATTTTATCATTAAAATCTATATATAATTCTTCTTTATTTGGATTTAATTTGAATTTAGATGAAATTTCTCCTTTTTTTGTAATTATAGATAATTCATTAATTTTTAATTCAGCTGAATTAAGTACTATTTTTTTCACATTTTTTTTTAAATTTACTTTAATTGTTTCTTTTCCTTTAAATGTGAAATTTTGAAAATTTGGTTCAAAATTTAGCTTATAATTAATAGGATTTATATCTAACATATATTTAATTAGTAATGAGTATTATTTAAAACAATTTATTAATTATTTTGTAAATTAGAATATTTTAAATATAATATTTGATAATTATAATAAAAGAGAGATCATATATGGGAATTATTAAGAAATCTTATGAGATTAAAATGTTGAAAAAAGCAGCATCAATATCTAATTCATGTATACCTATTATTCATAAATCTTTGAAAGAGGAAGGAATTACAGAAAAAGAAATTTCAAAAAGAATTAAAGAAAATATATATAAAAAAGGTGGAAAATTATCATTTAGAACATTAGTGGCTTCTGGTATTAGATCTTCTATGATACATCCTAAACCAACAGTTACTTCTGAAAAAATTAATGGTATAGGATATGTTGATTTTGGAGCTAGTTATAAAGGGTATAAAGTAGATTTAACTATACCTTTCATAAAAGGAAAAGTTAATAATAAAACCAAGAAAATTGTTGATTTTGTTAATTCTCTTTATTATAAAATTATTAAGAAATGGAAATATGGATTACCATGTTATATTTTACATAAATTTACTGATGATATAATATTATCTAAAAAATTATATATGGGACATAGTTTAGGACATGGTATAGGATTAAGAATTCATGAAAGACCAATAATAGGAATGCCTCGAAATAATTTAACTGGAAAAAATTTAAAAAAATGGGAAAAAATAAAAAAAATATATTTTGTTTCTAATATGGCATTTACAATAGAACCTGGAGTTTATGTAAAAAATATTGGTGGTTGTAGAATAGAAAACAGTTTTTATATTTCTAATCGTAAATTAATTCCTTTAACTAAAGCAAAATTAATAAAGGTTAAATAAAATGAGTAAAATACCATATCATATTGGATTAATTCCAGACGGAAATAGAAGATTTACAAAAAAAAATAAATATAGTAAATTATATACAATAAATTATGGATGGAAAAAAGTAAGAAATTTTATTAATTTTTGTATAGATTATAATATAGGAATGGTTTCAATATATTTAATTTCAACTGAAAATTTTAAAAAAAGAACAGATATTATATTTATGTTGAATCAACTTGAAAGAATATTAAAAGAAGAATTAAAGGAAAAATATTTTGAAAATAAAAATATAAAAGTAAATTTTTTTGGTAATAGAAAATCACTTTCAAAATCTTTACTTAATCAAATGAAAAAAATTGAAAATAAAACAAATAATAATAATGGAATGAAAGTAAATTTATTATTAGATTATGATAGTAAAGAAGAAATAATTAATGTTGTTAATAAATTAATAAAATTAAAAAAGAAATTAATTAAGAAAAATATTGATAAAAATATGTTAATAGATAAACCATTAGATTTAATAATAAGAACTGGTGGATATTCAAGATTGTCAAATTTTATGTTATGGAATGCATCTTATTCAGAAATATTCATATCAAAGAAATTATTTCCAGAATTTAATAAAAGAGAATTTAAAAAAGCAATTGTTTTTTTTAGTAAAATTAAAAGGAATTTTGGTATATGAATGATATATTTGATGTATTAATTGTGGGTGGTGCTTTATCTGGTAGTAGAACAGCGCAATTAATTTCAAATTATACTAAAAATATATTACTTATTGAAGATAATAAAAATATAGGATATCCTTGTAAATGTACAGGTTTAGTTAGTTGGAGAATTAAAAAATATTTACCATTTTTACCAAAAAAAATAATAATTAATACTATAAATAAAGCAAGTTTTAATTCTCCAGATGGTACTAATTTTATTTTAAAATCAAAAAATCCGGTTTATGTTATTGATAGACCAGGTTTAGATAAATATATTTACAATATGGCAAAAGAATCAGGTATAAAAATAAAAAATGGAGAAAAATTTATTTCTTATAAATTAATGGAAGAATATGTTAAAGTTTTTACTAATAAAAATGTTTACAAAACAAAAATATTAATAGGAGCAGATGGAGCTTCTTCTTCAGTTGGAAAATCAGCTGGTTTAAAATATCCAGAAAAATATTTAATAGGTGTTCAAACAACAACATTAGGTAAATTTGATAATATTGAATTATGGTTTGGTTCTAAAATTTCTCCAAATTTTTTTGCTTGGGTTGTTCCAGAAAATAAAAATATTGCAAGAATAGGTTTAGCTACGTATAGAAAATCTGGAAATTATTATGAAGATTTTTTAAAGAAAAGGATTGGAAAATTTGAAAAACCAAATGTTGGTGGAATAATTAGATTTGGTATTATGGAAAAAACTAGTTCTGAAAGAGTTATGGTAGTTGGAGATGCAGCATGTCAAGTAAAACCATATTCAGGTGGTGGAATAATTTTTAGTTTAATATCAGCTAAAATTTGTGCAAATGCTGCTATTAAATCATTGAAAGAGGAAAAATTTGATTATAAGTTCTTTTTTGATAATTATGATAAAGTTTGGAAGAAAAAAATTGGTAATGCAATAAAACGTGGATTATTTTTAAGTAAAATTTTATCATCTAGAAATTTTTTAATAAATAAATTATTTAAAATAGGAAAAATATTTTCAAGATTTCTAAATAAAATTGATATGGATTTGATAAATATTTTTATTTAATTAATAATTAATTTGTAATTATTATATTAATTTTTTTCTTAGTAATTAAAGCATTTAATAATTTTACACCAAGTTCAGAATTTTTAATTATTTTAATATTATTTTTCTTACCAATTATTCCAGATAGTAAGAAAATATCATTAATATAAATTCCAATTTTACCTCCTATAAATTTTTTATTAAAAATAAACTCTATACTATTACCTATTTCTTTCATTTCATATTGAATATTTTTTCCAATAGAAGATATTTTAGCTTCAATATTTATTTTTAATCCAAGTTTTTTTTCAATTGAATTAATTATAATTCCTTCTTTTCCAATAATTTTACCTATTTTTTCATTATCAACTTTTATTTTTATTTTGTTATCTGATATTATTTCTACTTCTGCTTCCGAATCATAATATTTTATTTCTTCTAATATTTTCTTAATTGCAAGTTTTTGTATACCTTTTAATTCATTTTCTTCATATTCAATTGGTAAAATTATATTTTCTTCACCATATGTATAAATTTCATATAATATTTTTTCAGTTTCAAAATCTTTAACTTCAATTAATGGTCTTGCTAAATCTGATTCTATCATTTTATGTGGAACTTTTACTGTTAATGATAATTTAAGTACTGTATCTATTTTTCCATCTTTTACAAAAATAACCGTGTCGACTATATGAGGTATTAATCCTAATTCAACTCTTCTTAAAAATCTTTGTATAGAGTCTATTGCTTTACTTGAATGTACAACACCAATCATACCAATTCCAGCTAATCTTAAATCACTAAATATTTCAAAATCTTTCGTTTTTCTTATTTCATCATAAATTGAATAATCTGGCCTTACTAATAATAAAATATCTGCTGTTTTTGAAAAATCACCATCTATAGTTCCATATTGTGTTACTTCAGGAGGTACTTGTAAATCTTTAGGAGATTCTAATGTTTTAACTATTTTACCTGATTTCATATAAAATTCAGCTAATGAACTTGCTAAAGTAGATTTTCCAGAACCAGGTGCACCAGCAATTAAAATTCCTTCTGCACTTTTACCTAATCTTTCCATTAATTTTTTAGATAGTTTATAATCACTTAATTTTAATTTAACAGTGGGTCTTACAACTGTTACTTCTAAATTATCTGCGAATGGAGGTCTTGCTATTGCTATTCTATATTTACCTAATTGAATTATCATAACTCCATTCCTTACAATTTCTAAATTACCTTCTTTATTTCTTCTAACAGCTTCAGTTATTTCTCTAATTATATTTTCTATTTGCTCTTCTGTTATTATATTTTTTGATAATTTTTCTAATTTAAATTTTCCAGGTTTACCTTTTTTTGCTAATGGTTGTACATTTACTTTTAAATGAATTGATAATGTTTCTTCATCAAAAAATTTTTCAAAATCTAAATTTTCAGTTTTTGCTGGATTTGGTATATAATTAACTTCAATTCCTTCAACATCTCCTACTAAAGCTTGAACATAATCGGCTGTGTAAAGTATAGAATTTGAATTTTTTGCTGTATCTCTAATTAATGCATCCATTCTTCCAGATCTTGCTAACTTAATATCATCCATTGTTGGTCTTTTCCCAATAAATTTTATCTTTATTTTTCTTCTTTTAGAAAGCTCTCTAATTTTTTTTAATTCTTCTAAACCAACAAATCCAGGTTCTCTTCCTTTAGATGCTTGTGATTGTAATTCATCTAAAACTGCCATTGGGATAATTATATCTGTATTTTCCAATTTCTTTTTTTCAATTAATTGTGTTATTTTACCATCAATAATTATTGATGTATCACAAACTATTTTTTTATTTATCATATTATCTTCTCAGAATAAAATATAGTATTTTAGTTTAATAAGTTATTTTTCTCCTTAAATTTAATATTTATTTAAAATTAATATGAATTATTATATATATTATAAAAATACAAAAAATATTTAAGTATAATATTATAAAAAAAAATATGGATTTAAAATGTGAAAAATGTTTAGGAGAAATACAATCAAAAAAAGATATTTTTCAATGTATAGAATGTGGAAATATAATTGGAGAAGATATAGATATACCAGAAGAAATGTTTTAACTAAATTTACTGATTATGGAATCTATATTAAAATCTTTTTGTTCATTTAATTTCATATCACGTAATTGAAATCTCTTCATTTTTATTTCTTTATCTCCAATAATTAATACATATCTTATATTTTGAGAATTAGCATATTCTAATTGATTACTTAAAGATTTATTATTTAAATTAAATTGACAATGTAGACCAGAATTACGAAGTTTTTGAACTATTTTTATACTTTCTTTTTTAGAATTTTCATCAACATTAACAATTAAAAATTTATCTTTTGAGTTTAATTGAATCCCATTTTTATTTAAAATTTCTAAAATTCTATCCAGTCCTAAAGATATACCAACACCAGATACATTATCTCCACCAATATCAGAAATTAAATTATCATATCTTCCACCACCACCACAAGAAATTTTACCATCAATAGAAACTTCAAATATTAAACCTGTATAATAATCAAGTCCACGAACAAGTGAAGTATCTATTTTAATTTTATCAGAGTATCCAAAATATTCTAAATAATTAATTAATAATGAAATATCTCCATCTTCAATTTTAATTCCATCTAATAATTCAATAATTTCTTTTTTATCACATTTTATTTTACTTAATTCAGAAATAACTTTATCTTTACCAATTTTATCAAGTTTATCTATAATTCTGTAAACATTTTTAATTTTATTATAATCTACACATTTTCCAATTATTTTATCAAGATATTTTCTATTATTTAATCTAATATAATAATCATTGATTCCAAGTTCGTCCAAACATTTACAAATAACAGAAATTAATTCGGCTTCAGACAAAATAGAATTAGAACCAATTATATCTATATCAGCTTGCCAAAATTCTCTCCATCTCATTGATTGTGGATTATCATATCTCCAAACTTTATCAATAGAATATCTTTTAAAAGGTTTTGGTATTGAAGGGTTTGATGCTATTATTCTTGCTAAAGGTATGGTTAAATCAAAATGTAAACCAATTTCTCTATTACTTTTATCTTTAAAATAGTAAATATCATCTTTAATAGAATCACCAACATTTTTTGAAGATAATAAATTATAATTCTCAATAGATGGTGTAAACATTGGACCAAAACCATATATTTCAAATATTTTTGACACTATTTCTTGAATTCTTTTCATTTTTTCTGCATCTTTTTCTAATAAATCTCTTGTACCTTTTGGTGGTTTAAATTTCATATATTTATTTTGTTTTAAGATTAAATATTATTTATCAAAACATAATAATTCAATAATAAACGAAATTCTTATAATTAGAAAATAAATATTATTTGTGATAGATTTTAAAAAAATTGAAGAAAAATGGCAAAAGAAATGGGAAAAAGAGAAAATATTTGAAGTAAATATAGATAAAAAGAAAGAAAAATTTTTTATTACAGTTCCTTATCCATATGTAAACGGACCACCCCATTTAGGACATGCTTATAGTTTTCTTAGAGGAGATGTATATGCTAGATTTGTTAGAATGAAAGGTTATAATGTTTTATTTCCACAAGGATTTCATGCTACTGGAGAACCAATAGTTGGAGTAGTTGATAGGTTAAAAAAAGGAGATTTAGAACAAAAAGAAATTTTAAAATTATTAGGTATGAATGATGTTGATATAAAAGAATTTGAAATAAAAGGACCTGAATTTGTAGCAGAATATTGGAAAAATAAATGGATTGATATTGTTAAAAAAATAGGTTATTCTGTTGATTGGAGACGTACATTTATAACAGCAATAGACTCTAATTATAATAAATTTATACAATGGCAATATAGAATGTTGAAAAATTCTGGTTATGTTGTACAGGGTACACATCCAGTAATTTGGTGTCCTAATGATCAATCTCCAACAGGAGATCATGATAGATTAATTGGTGAGGGTGAAAGTCCAACAGAATTTATTGTTATAAAATTTGAACTAGATAATGGTGAAGTAATGCCATGTGCAACATTAAGACCAGAAACTGTTTATGGTGTAACAAATATTTGGATAAATCCAAATTCTGAATATGTTAAAGCAAAAATAGAAGATCAAAAATGGATAATTTCAAAAGATGCTGTAGAAAAAATTAGTGAACAACTTCATAAAGTTGAAATAATTTGTAATGTTAATATTGAAAATTATATAGGAAAAAATGTTAGAAATCCAGTAACATCAAAAAAAATACCTATATTACCATCAAATTTTGTAGATATAAAAAAAGCAACAGGAGTTGTTATGTCAGTACCAGCTCATGCACCTTTTGACTATGTTGGGTTATCTAATTTAAAAAATGGAAAAGAATTTTCTAAATTTAATTTAAAATCAATATTAAATAATATAATTCCAATTTCAGTAATTAAATCAGAATTAGGAAAAATTCCAGCTATTGATTATGTAAAAAAAATGAAAATATCAAATCAATCAGAAAAAGCAAAATTAGATGAAATTACAAACTTAATTTATAAGAAAGAATTTCATACAGGTATATTAATTAATTGTAGAAAATTTTCCAAAATGAAAGTTTCTGAAGTAAAAGAAAAAATACAAAAAGATTTTTTAGAAGATGGATTCGCAACATTATTTTATGAAATTATGAATGATGTAGTTTGTAGATGTAATACAAGATGTTATGTAAAAATATTAGAAAATCAATGGTTTTTAAAATTTTCATCACCAATATGGAAAAAAAGAGTAAAAGAAGCAATTTCATTAATGGAATTTTATCCAGATTCTGTAAGAACTCAATTTATTAATACAGTAGACTGGTTAAAGGATAAAGCATGTGTTAGAAAATCTGGAATGGGTGCAAAATTGCCCTGGGATCAAAATTGGATTGTTGAAACTTTAAGTGACTCTGTAATATATATGGCTTATTATACAATTTCTCATATAATTAAGGAAAATAAAATATCTGAAAATGATTTAGATGATAAAATTTTTGATTATGTATTTTTACATAAAGGAATAGGAAAAAATCTTAAAATAAAAGAAAAAATTCTTAATAAAATGAGAGAAGAATTTGAATATTTTTATCCAGTTGATATAAGATTTTCAGGTAAAGATCTTATACAAAATCATCTAACATTTTATCTTTTTCATCATGTTGCAATATGGGAAAAAAATAAATGGCCTAAATCTATTGCAGTTAACGGTTATGTTAATTTAAATGGATTAAAAATGTCTAAAAGACTTTGTAATGTAATAAAACTAAATGAAATATTTGATAAATATGGAGCTGATATATTAAGATTAAATTTAGTAAGTTCAAATGAAAATATGGATGATGCAAATTGGAAATATGATGTTATTGATTCATTTAATTCTAGAATGATTTTTTTAATGAAAACAATTTCAAATATTAAATTAGCAAAAAGAAAAGAAATAAATGATTTTGATAAGTTTCTATTGAGTAGAAATCAAATTATTATTGATAATACAACAAGAGCATTTGAAAATACAAAATTTAGATCTGCAATTAAATATGGATTTTTCCAATCAATAAATGATTTAAAATTATATATTGAGAGATGTGGAGGAATTAAAAAATGTAATGGAAAAATTTTAAAAGAAGTTCTTCATAATATTATAAAAATTAATACTCCAATAATGCCTCATTTATCAGAAGAATTATGGCAAAAATTAAAACAAAAAGGTTTTATTTCTTTAGAAAAATGGCCTAAACCAGATGAAGATAAAATAAACAAGGAAGTAGAATTTGGAGAAAAATTTATTACAAAAATAATAAATGATATTAATCAAATAGAAAAAATTTCTGGAATAAAACCAAAAAAAGCTTTTATAATTATAGCTCCAAAATGGAAATTTTATGTATTCAAAATATTTTTAGAAAATAAAAATAAAAATTTCAAAACAATATTAAAGAAATCTAATATAAAAAATAATGATGTTGTAAAATATATTCAATATTTACAAAAAAATAATAATTTATTAGAATATTTTTTGAAAAGAAAAAATCAAATTAAAATTATTAATGATTCTAAGGAATTTATTGAAAATAAATTATCAATTAAACTTCAAATTGAAGAATCAGAAAATTCAAAAATATTAAAAGCAAAAAATGCTGATATAAATAAACCAGTTATATTTTTAGAATAAATTATATATAATTTTTCATTTATTTTAATATGTTAAAAAATATATTATTTTTTAAATTAATATATAAATATTAAAATATATATAACAAAATATAATCATTATTATGAGAAGCGCATTAAAAAAACAAGTTGGAGTAATTTTAATAGGTTTAATGTTTTTCTCAACAATAGGTTTTGCTGTAGGACAGTCTTTTTTTGTTTCAACTCCAAATACAGTATCACACTCAATAAATATAAATCCTATAATTAATTATACTCTTTCAACATTAGAATATCAAGAATTGATAAATAATGGAATAACTATTATGACTTATGAATATGGAGAAAAATGTATTATATGTGAAGATGAAAAAAGAATTTTAAAAAATATTATTTTTTCTGAAAAATTTCAAAAACAAACAAATATTCAAATTAATCAAATAATATTAGAACAAATAAAATCTGGATCTAGTAAATATTCTAAATTTCAGATATCTAGTAAATTTTTAAATGCTACAACATATCCAAATCAAATCGTAATTATTAATAATATTACAGAAAAAAATGTAGAGAATGTTTTATGTGAATCAGTATTATATAATTTAAATTGTTAATATTTTAGATAATGTTTTAAGTAATATAATTAAATTATATTAATGTCAAATAAAATATCAAATAGAATTTCTTCTGGTATACCAAATCTTGATGTTTTAATTGAAGGAGGATTTTTCAAAGGATCTACATGTTTAATTGCTGGTCAAACAGGAACTGGAAAATCTATATTTTCTTCACAATTTTTATTAGAAGGTTTAAGAAATGAAGAAACTTGTGTATATTTATCTCTTGAACAAAAAACTGAAGAAATATTAAAAGATATGGAACAATTTAATTGGGGAGAAGAATTTAAAAAATATTATAATTCCGGTAAATTAATAATTATTTATGTTAATCCATCTAATTTGAAAGAATTAGAAGATATAACATTTAATGAAATTACAAAAATAAAAGCATCAAGACTTGTATTAGATAGTTTAACAATAGCTGGATTTGGTTGGAAAATGTCTTCTATGGATATTGGTAAAATAAGGAGTGAAATTTATAGTTATATAAAATCTATTGAAGGATTTGGAGTTACTAGTCTTTTAATTTCAGAAATACCTGAAAATGAGAAAAATAAAGTTAGTATGTTTGGTTTTGAAGAATTTATTGTAGATGGTGTTATTGTACTTCATTATTTAGAATATGGATTAAGTGGTTCTCCAAGAAATTTGATGATAAGGAAAATGAGAAGAACTAATCATAGTACAAATATTTTCTCTATAAAAATGAATAATGAAGGTTTATCAATTGATAATGAATAGTAATCTTTAATTGTTTAAATATTTAAAAAAATATTATGTTAGAACAACAATCAGAAACGTTATTTTCTATTGTTAATTTGTTTGTTTTTATATTATTTATTTTTATTTCTATATTTTTATTATATATTGGAAAAAATATAAATTCAAAGAAAAAAATAACACTTCCATGGATAAATTTAAGT
>JABABT010000031.1 GCA_014238095.1 Candidatus Aenigmatarchaeota archaeon | reverse complement strand
CCGCCGTGGTTTATCATGATCACAAGTAATCTTTATGGCTATAAAATCATAATGTATGCCAAATATGTATTGCATAATTTTTGAACACATTTACCACAAATTGACCTAAACCTCATAAAATGAGAATAACCCCCGTGGGCCAAATTTTATCTAATCTGGGATGAATTTGTAAATGAAAAAATCATATCATAATGGAATTGTAGTGGATGAAGATAGACCTGGAGAAAATTATGTATGTTTTGGAAGGTATGTATGTTTTGATTATACACACAGACCCTGTGGCAAAGATACAATGCAGACCATGTCATAATATGGGAATTTTTAATCTTCCAAATTGGCTAGATTCTCTCTTAGGTATTTCTTTGATTATTATGCGCATACCTGTAGGATTATTATTAGGATCTGATGTATCATTTTCGTCGTTTACATTTTGTGAGTAACGTTGAATATTTTCAACACGGACGACATTGTTATTTTTTTCATCGATCCTTATTTTTGAATTTTGCTGTGGCAAATCGATAACATAATTGATTATTTTACGACTATTGGTGTTGGTTATTTCAATGTGTTTATCATAAATATGGTGCGATATACTATCTCTATAACGTTCATCTAATTTTATTGTTACAACTCTAGTTAATTCTGAAATATCATTTTCCACATAATATTTTTTAGCTACTAGATATATTTCGTGGGTATTATTCCACGGTAATTCAGTATCCATGTATGCAAAATTTGGTAATCTTGTTTCATGAATTCGATCTTTATAATAAAAAAATTCAATCAGTGCATTTTTTGGCAATTTATCCAAAAAAATAAAGCTAAATTTAGAAATATATCTACCATAAATATCAATTCTGCATAGAGGTACTGGGAACCAATGTCCTCCCCAATCAATCTTATATGTATTTTCTAAAATTGTGATATTACGTTCATAATCGATTTTTGTTTCTCCGTTTTCTATATCGAGTATCTTTGGTTCATTTTTTTTTATATATTTGTATGCTGTGAAAAGAATACTACATATCGCAATAATGATGGTTATTAATTGGTAATCAGATAGGTAGATCATTATTATTCACTCGTAATACATCTTTCATGACATCAGCTGTGACAACATTTTGATTTTTGTCTATGATATATTCGATAGATTCCCTACATGTCCGCAGTATTCTATTACTTGCACCTTTACTTGCATCATACATTATATCCAATGATTCATCACTAAATGGATAGAGATTATCTTTGTAATTTGACGGTTCCAAATTTTTGAAATTTTCTGTTCTGTAATGTTTTAAATATTGTTCAATTAATTCAATCATTTCAGATTTTTTAAAATAATCTAATTCTAATTCATATTCTGACAATCTACGTATTAACGCGTTGTCTTCTCGTATTAATTGAGTCCAATGATATGGTGTTATCGCAAATGTTATTAGGATTTTACTGGCAAAATCATCAATTAGGTGTCTAAACTCATCTTGATATGTTTCACGAATGTTTTTTGATAACAACGTTAATTTTTCAAATTCATCAATTAATAAAACTAGATGTTTCACACCAATATGATTTAATATGTACACTAAATCTTCAAATACGGTGTAAGCTTCACGACCATTTGTTATATTTCCATTTAATTGCATAGTGGATAACTCACTTCTAGATAATTTTGCACCCAAAAACCATTTCCAAGCGTATGCTGATGATGATGGTACCAGTAGATAAAATAATCCATATAGGACATCATTATTTTTTAATTCTTTAAAATAGGTATTTAAAACATCATCAAACATATCTCTTTTCATGACTCCCTCCATAAATTTACTAGTATTTTCATTTAGATCTTTTTTAGGATCAGTCATCTTTTTATCAAAAATAAATTTTGATATTTTTTTATTGTTATCTATATACGATGATAGAATACGTTTCGCAAATAATTCTAATTGTTCTCTAGCTATATCCGATATAAATTCTTGATAAAAATTTAAAATTGTATTGCCTGGAGTTCTAATATAAACAGATAATACCCCATTATCATAATTAAATAAATTTTGATTCACATAATTTTTTATTGCGTATAAAAGATGAGATTTTCCAGATCCATAATAGCCTTTTAAAATTGTTATTGAACCTCCATTATTGTTTATCAGTTGCGCTAGTTTTTGTTCATAATGTTTTCTCTCTTTACTTCGATCTGCGGTAAACACAGGAGTATTAGAAGGCACTAATGTCATAGGAAATGGATTATTTTTTAGAAATATTGATGAATAATCCTTTAGCTTAATTTTCGACAAATTCATAAAATCATTAGACATATCATGATAAGTTTATTGATATCAGTAAATAACTCTTTCCACAATATTCGAATTTATTCATTTGATCATATGCATGTGCAGGTGCACCATAAAGTTTTACACGAAAGGAATATTTTTTATTATTAAGTATTTTAGTTAAATAACAGTCAAATTTATCGATATCTTCAAAATACATTTTGAATGAAATAGTACATCGTAACTCTTCTATTGGAATGTAAATTTTTTTTGGCTCAAATATGCTTGTTCTTTGTAATGATGCATAAGTTTTAACCAGTACCTCCCAAAATTGTTCAAGACTATAAATACGATTTATTTTTTTTGGAGCAGGTCTGAAATGATTATCTTGAAATATTACTAAATTTGCAAAAATACTCCATGCTTTCAATGTCCGATATTTTTGATTTCCAAATTCTTTTTGAACTTCATCTTCACTTTTCACATCTTGGATAAAATTTATGAATTTTTTAAAATAATTTTTTTTTTCACTGATCAATAATGCTGCACCTAGTTTTTTTTTCCATTTTTTAGTTTTATGCTCTTCGTCTATATTTTTACATAATTGTTCAATAATTTCAGTTCTATAGTATTTTGCTTCATATTTATTTACAGATTTTAAAAAACCAAATTGTTTGCACAAATATACATGTGCATCTATATGCTGCTTAGAGATCATTTTGCCGTCAAAAAAAGTTTTTTCGTAACACCTCTTATAATTTTTCCAAGTAATAGTAGATCCAGGAATTAAACAAATAACTTTCATGGTTTCTAAAGGATCATAATTAAGCATTAAACCATCTTTTTTCATATTTGATAATAATTAATTTTACTTATAATTTTTGCTTATTTCTATAATTTTCAATGTATTTACGCTCGTCCATTACTTGGCAGAATAAATCTTTTGAAAATTCTATTTCGAAACATATGATTACGTGATAATTATGGATGTATGGTGATTTAACATGGTGATTTTCTAGAAATCACATAAACTTACCTACGTGAATATTTTAAGTCTTTCTCACATTTTTCCTAGTTTTCGTACATCTTCCACTAGAGCTCATTTTTTCAGCAAAAAATGAGTGACACATATCCATTCAGGCACACTATTTTTCTTACTGGGACATGCGTCAATATTCCTGTGAATCCTTAGATACGCAATTATGCTTGACATCGTAATTAAATATTATACACACCTAGCAGGAAAAAGGGTTATAGAAAACAAACGTATGGTGATAGTGAAAAATCATATGGTCCATCCACGTAATACGTTAAATAATTTGCCTTCTAATGAATGGTTGAAATCCACTCGTACGTGGTTCATGTTGAGACCTAAAGGCCGTGATAAAAAAATTTTACATCCTGCAAGTTTTCCAGAAGAATTAGTTGCCAATTACATACAATTTTTTACTAAAGAAAATGCTATGATCTTAGATCCTTTTTTAGGCAGCGGTACAACTGTGGTTGCTTCACGATATACAAAACGTAATGCGGTAGGCATCGAATTAAACAAAAAATATGCAGAATTATCAAATAATAGATTGGACAGTATTCCAAGTAACGACACCAAACAATTTGTTATTAACGATGATTCAAAAAATCTAAAAAAAATAGCAAAAAAATATGGAATACCAAAATGTGATTTTTGTATAACTTCGCCTCCATATTGGAACCAGTTAAAAAATAGCATGAAAAAAAAATCAGAACGTGCAACACAACGCAAAAAATTAAATTATGATACAGATTATGGTAGTGATGCCAAGGATCTAGGCATGATTGATGATTATGAACAATTTTTAGAATCACAAGATGAAATATTTGATCAAGTTTTCGATTTATTAAAATTAAAATCATATTTAGTTGTAATCACAAATAATATTTATCAAAATGGAAGATTGTGGCCACTTGCATTTGATACTGTTACTAGACTATCAAAAAAATATGTGCCAAAAGATGAACAAATTTGGTGCCAAGATAATAAAAAATTATATCCGTTTGGGATGTTTCATAGCTATGTTGGAAACCGTTCGCACCATTATTGTTTAATTTTTAAAAAAGAATCTCTATGATTTTTGTTTAATTATGTGCTGAGTCTTATGCATAATTAATCAAATAGTCGATTTTATTGAAACAAAATATCCATGGATATGGGGTCAAAACAATTTGTGTATTAAACCCAACATATGTGAATTTTGTAAAAACTATTAAGAAATATTTGAAATCAACATAAGGAATTTTCGTGTAATACGTTCATAGGAATGACTAAATTTTCCAAAGATTTTGGTTCAACTTTTAATGCCCCGAACCCATAAGATTTCGCAACAAGTGGTAGATTACGTATAGTTCTAGGATCGTTTAACGCTTTGAATAATTTATTTTTATTATAATTTGGTTTAACATAGATGCAATGGAATGTGTTTAATACAGTGGCATCTGTATTGTTTAATATGAATCGGTTATTAGATCTTCCCAAATATGTAAAAAATATGTCTGGAGGAAGTCGTTTTTCCATCACAAACCATTTTGCACGCGATTTGTTCAATGGTCGCTGATCTAATTTCTGTTTTTCACCATATTTGATATATTTTTTCAAATTCATATTTCTTTCATTACCGTTGACATTCAATAATAATACCGATTGGTTTAGAGTTTTTAGTTTTTGATAATTTAATTTGGAAAAAATATTAGTGGTAATGTTTTTTGTGCGATTTATCGCAGGAATT
>JABABT010000016.1 GCA_014238095.1 Candidatus Aenigmatarchaeota archaeon | reverse complement strand
TAAAAAATATTGATGTTTTAGCACATCTAATTAATTGTTCAATTTGAGGCATATTTGTTCTATCATTTGCTTTTGTAAATTGGAAATTTGAAGATTTTTGAATTCTATGTGCTTCATCAACAATTAAAACATCTAAATCATTTTCTGAAATTTTATTAGGAACAAAAGGATTTAAATTAGTAAATAATATTCTAGAAAGTTTATTATTAATTTTATATCTTAATGATTCTATTAATGATTTTGATTTAGAAGAAAAGAAAACTTTCTTTTTCTTTTCTGCCATATGTGCTAAAATATGTAATGCTATAACTGTTTTTCCTGTACCAGGACCTCCTTTAATGATTACAACATTTTTGGATTTTTCTTTTTCTGATTTTCTAATAGCACTAAATATAGAATTTCTAGCTGTTATTTGATCATTTAATAAAGAAAAATCAGATGAATTTTTTACAATATTAGAAGCACTTTCTAATAATTTTTTTGATGGTTTTATTTTAGATTGCATAAATTTATTAAAAATTTGAAGACCATCACCATTAGATAATAAATTATTTAATTTCTTAGAAAATTCTAATATATCTGTTTTTGTGTAAATTGGATATGATTCTAATATTTTTTTATAAATAGGATTGAAAAGTCCTTCTTCATCTTTTTTGTTATAATTTGGGCAATAAGAACAACCAAATAATTTTAAATCATTTTCAAAAACTTCCAAAAAACCAGTTAGATATTGATGATATCCTTCTACTTGTTGAGATGGATGAGCTACATTTCTATTTGCACCAGCTACATATGTATTAACTTTAAAATTTCCTTCAACTTCTAAAGCCTCAACATTTTCCCATTGTTTCATTTCTATATGTAAAACTATTTCTTTATCATTAGATGATTTTCCAAATAATAAACAATCTATTCTTTTTTGATTATATGGAATTTGATACTCAAAACATACATAAATATTTTTTAATTTAGCCAATTCAATTATATTTTTTATTTTTTCACCAGTTGTATTCCAAGAATTTTGTTCTCTTGGATTTACTTTTCTTCCAAAATTTTTCTCAAAATTTTCTTTCATTTTATCTGCGAGTTTACTCATTCTTACATCATTTAAAAAATCTTCTTGATTTGCAGAATAAATTAATGATTCTCTTTTATCCATTATATCAATTAATATATTAAATATTTAGAATTTAATATTTTCTTTAATTAGATTCAACTAATTTAATCATTTCATTAACAATCAAAATCATTCCTTCAGTATCTAAACCACAATATTTTAATAAGTTTTTTCTTATTTCTTCCTTATCTGAAATATAATCTACCATAGTTTTTGAATTAATGTGACTATTGAAATATTTTATTGAAGCAATTGCACCATTATTTATTTCCAAATCAGAATATGATTTTCCAGTAATAGCTGGTAATACTTTCTTAATTGAATAAGAACCTTTTTGAGATGGGTTATAATAATCAAAATTTCTAAATGGATTTGCTAAATCTTTTAATCTATTAATAACATCTTGAATCCATTCCATATTTTCTGGAAAATCAATAGCAAGTTTTTCTAATACACTTTTTTCAAATGATTTATTATATACAATGACGTCTCCTTTACCTTCAATAATGGGTTTTAATGTTTTCAATAATTCTATTCTTGGATCTGAATTACCATCAGCAAGATATTCATAATGTTCTATTCTACCATTTTGATGTTGTATATGTAAAGAATATTGAAATGGTATTTTTTGATAAGGTCTTGTTTTATCATAAATAGGTATTACAGTATCAAAAGTTTCAAAATCAAAATGATATAATGGGTAAGTTAATGAATCTAAAAATAATTTCAAGTTTGGTTTTTGTATTTTTATTTTATTATCTTTAACTGCTTCAATTAATATTTTATCTTTTGGTTTAAATTCTAAACTTTCATCTAGATCATTAATATCTAATTTTCCATTCTCTTTACCTTCTTCAAATAAATCCCAATACATTCTCCAATTAGTTAATTGTAATACATTATTTTCTGGTAATGTTCCCCAACAATCTGATTTTAATGGACATACATATGGACTATTACAATTTTTAGAAATAGATTTAATAATTTCAGCCGGTTTATCCATTTTAATTATTTTCAAATAATTATTTGCTTTTTCTTCTAAATTTTCTATTTTATTTACCTTATCTGTTACATCTTCTAACATAGTTAATTCATTATAATTAATATTTCCTTTTTTGATATATTCTTTATTTATGAAAATAACAAAACATTTTTTAATTTTTAATCCATATCTTTCACACACAAATTTTTGATATGCTAAATCTGGAATATGGTGTATTTTTGCTTGTGTTGTTGATTTTATTTCATATAAATTCCAACCATCTGGTTGAGGTTGTAAAATATCTGCTCTTATATAAAAATTTCCTGATAATATTCCTGCTTCAAATATAATATCTTGGTTTATTATTGCTTTGGTTGTTAAATCAATATTAGTTTTAAAATCTTTATTAGAACATTCTACTCCTTCAGGAAATAATTTCTTTACATATTCTTCAAAATCATATCCTTGTTGAAATTTATGTTTATCAGAAATATTTGGTTTTGGTATTTGTTTTTGATTAGCAAACCATAATAATCTTGAACATTTTTCTCCATTCATAAATTTTGATTTTGTTATAATTGGCATAATTATAATTATTTTTTATTATTAATAAAAATATCAATAAATATTTATTAAGATTTTTTGTTCGTTATTCTTTATTTTATATATAAATTCTAATAAATGAAATTATTAATTTTTTAATTTATTTTTTATATATTGTTTGATTTCCTTTAAATTTTTACAATTCTCTAAAATTTCTTTTTCTACTTCTTTTTCTTTTTTATTTTTTATTCTTCTTTTTAAATATAAACCTGAAATAATTCCACTTAATCCAATAATTCCAATTTCTGAATATGGAATATTCATAGAAGAATATTCAATTATTTCTTGTGTAAAATTATATAATGTTTTTATGCTATCTGATAATTCATTATTAAAATTAAATTCATTTACATATTTAGGAGTATAATCTTTTCCTAATAAACATTTAGTAATTTCATTTAAATGATAAATTTCAAATGTTCCATTGAAATCTTCTGGTAATTTACAAGAAATATATTCCAATTTCATATTTAATTTATCTATCATTTAATATTATAAATATTTTTTTAATATTTAAATTTTATTAATAATAATTATTTTATATATTGAGTTTTTTTCGCACTAATATTTCCATTTAAAGATTTAAAAGATAATGTTCCAAATATTCTCTTTTATTAAAATATTTTATTTTAAATTTTTTAGCATTTTTAGCAGTATTTTCATTTCCTCCTCTTTCATCAAAAATTACATATTCATCATTTGTTGGTTTTGGAAATTTTATAAATTTAAAATATTCTCTATTTTCTTTTTTTATATAAAAGAAACGAGCAATATCATCTATATTTGAAGGTAAAGTATCAGAACCTTTTATTCTCATATAAATTTTTTGATTTTTTTTTGGATTTTTAATTATAATATCTGTTAATTGTTCTTTATCTATTAAAATTATTTGTTCTTTACATAATTCTTTAACAAAATCTATATTTTCATTATATGTATACATAAAAATAATTATAAATATATATATTTAAAATTAACTTCAAACTTGTATTTTACCTAATAAATAAAATCTTGGAAAATTATTGAAAATAATTAATTATAAATTATGCAAGATCTTTTTTCAATTTATATGATATTTTTCTTCTTTCATTATAAAGTTGATCCAATGAATTTGAATATAAATTTTTATAATTAATTTCATTATTAATTTTACTATATAATATTTTTTCAAATATTTTTCTTGTTCCTAAATTATTTTTCATATTTGATATTTTTTTAAAAAAAGAATTTATATGTGGAGAATTTATTTCAGCTAACATATTTTCTGGGTCTAATCCTTCTGAAATTTCAAAAATTTGTAAATGTTCTAAATAATTAGAACTAATTTCATATCCATCTTCTTTATTATTGATTTTGGTTACTTTTACAGTAAATAATTTTGGATCTGTTGGTTCAGTATAAGCAAATAAATCTAAATATAAATCTGCTTTTTTTGTTAACATTAAAGAAAATGGTGTTACATATCCTGATTTGTTTATTTCTAAATCTTTTACCATTATTGGAGTTTTTTGATATATTGCTTTTATTCTTCCCATAAAATTTATTTAATATTAACATATTTAAATAGAATATATTTTAATATCAAATAATATTTATAAATTATACAAGGTCTTTTTTCAATTTATTTGATATTTTTTTTCTATCATTATAAAAATGTGCCATTGAATTTAAATATAAATTTCTATAATTAGTTTCAATATTAAGTTTATTATCTAATATTTTTTCGAATATTTTATTTGTTTCTATATGATTTTTCATATTGTATATTTTTTGGAAAAAATATTTTCCTTTATATGAAGGATGTTTAGATATAAGAAAATCTGGGCTATCTTCTTCAATATATTCAATTTTTAAATGTTCTAAATAATTAGAACTAATTTCATATCCATCTTTTTTATTATTTATTTTAGTGACTTTTACACTATATGATTCTGAATATTTTTCTTTAGGATTAGAAAGTAAATTTAAATATAAATCTGCTTGTTCTGTTAACAATAAGGAATCTTGTGTTACATATCCTGTTTTATCTATTTTTAATTCATTTACTCTTTTTAGAGGTTCTTGAGGTGTTATTTTTATTCTTCCCATAAAATTTATTTAATATTAACATATTTAAATAGAATATATTTTAATATCAAATAATGTTACTTTTTTCAAATTTAATGTTATAATTTTTAGGATTTTCTGGATTTTGTTTCTGTTGATTTAATTTGTATTCCAAATTTGATTCATTTGGTGATCTCCATTCATCATTTATAGATTCATAAGCTGGTCCAACACAATAACCACTTAGATCTATCCTCCATTCTTTAATATCAGGCCATCTATTTTTTAAATAAGTAGATTTTTCACTAATTTTATCATATATAAATAAACGAGGACTAAAATTATAAATTATATTAAAATTTTTATAGTTTTTATTTAATTTTGTTAATTTTAACCTAGCTTTTTCAGATTTTGTTTTAAATAAATAATGATTTATATCAATAATACCAGGTAAAATTCCTATTTGATTTTGATATAAAATATATTCTAATATTTTAATATTTTCATCATAAATTTGAAGATTTTGTCTATTTTCTTGAATAATAGGATTTTTTCTGAATTTTTCAGTTCTTTTGTCTATTAACTTTGATATTTTATCTTGCATAATTACCATTTTGTTGTTTTTTCTAATTGTTCTAATAATTTAATAGAATTTAATACATTTGTTTTAATTCATTTACTATTTTTGAAGTTTCTTGAGGTGTTATTTTTATTCTTCCTATAAAATTTATTTAATATTAACATATTTAAATAGAATTATATTTTAATGTTCAATTTTATACTTTTTTCAAATTTAATGTTATAATTTTTAGGATTTTCAGGATTTTGTTTCTGTTGATTTAATTTGTATTCCAAATTTGATTCATTTGGTGATCTCCATTCATCATTTATAGATTCATAAGCTGGTCCAACACAAAACCCATTTGGATCTATCCTCCATTTTTTAATATTAGGCCATCTATTT
>JABABT010000015.1 GCA_014238095.1 Candidatus Aenigmatarchaeota archaeon | reverse complement strand
AATTATTGTTCTAAATACTGATTGTGGAATAATATATTCTATAATAAATAACATTGAAAATAATGGAATAATTCCAATTAATATTTTATAAAATAAACTTAATTTTAATTTGAAATTTAAACTTTTATTTAATACATAATAAGTTGTTGTTATTAAAACAAATAATGATATTATCATAGATGAAAGTAAACCATTTATTCCAAAAAATATAGTTAATGGTATTGATAATATTAAAAATATTATAGAAAATATTATTATTATATTTTTATTTTCTTTTGTTTTTCTAATTGAAAATAAAATTGAAATGAAAATATAACCAATTCCTTCAAGTATTGTAATAAATGCTAAAATTGGTAAAATAGAAGCTGCATCTAAATAATCTAAATTTGCAAATAATAAAATTATTTGTTTTGAAAAGAAAATATATATTATTAATAATGGGAATGAAAATAATGAAAAATATTTTATTATAATATTAATTAAATATACTTGAATTAATTTTCTATTTTTAGTAACCATTAAAGATGAAATTATAGGAAATGTTGCTCCTAATAAAATAAATGAAAATGTTTCAATAGGAGTCATTAAATTTAATGCTACCCCAAAAATACCAGTAGATTTTAAAGAATCAAAATAAGTTAAAATTAATATAGGTAAATGAGAATATAATGACCATGCTATAATTCCAACAAAAGATGGTAATGCATATTTAATCATTATTTTATTTTTATCAATTATTTTTTTTGCCCCAATACACAATTTAAGAATATCAGTTCTTAATAAAATAAAAGATAAAAGAGCAAAAATAAATCCTATTAAAGGTCCAAGAATACCAAATCCAATAAACAGAAAAAATATTAATGTAACAATTTTAATAATTTGTGAATAAATTATTGTGTGGAATGATTTTTTAAAATTTTGAAATCCTTCTAAAATTGATTCTATTGAACCAAATAATGGAAGTAAAAATATTCCAATTGAAACCAAAATTAAAGCTTCAAATGGTATTTTTAAATCTATTCCAGATATTATAACTATTAAAAAGAATCCAATAGCAATAGTAATATTAGTTAAAACTAATAATTTTGTTGAAAAATTAATTAATGATTTTATTTTATCATATTGTTTAGATTTTTTATATTCAGAAATTAATTTAGTAAGAGTTGAATGTAATCCCAAAGATCCAATTGTAGCAATTAAAAATATTAAATTTATTGAAGTTTCAATTACACCAGCAGATTCTGGTGGTAATGATTTCCATATAATAATCCAAAATATAAGTGTAGAAAGAGTCCATGTAATTGAATGTAAAAATAAATAAAATGCATTATCTATTAATTTATCTATTAATTTTTCATTTTTACCCATATAATTAATTATATTTTCTTAAATAAATGATATTTAAATATTCTATAATTATCCTTTAACATTTCCAATTGGAGTAAATTTAACAATTTTTTTAGAAATACCAGCTTTATGACAAGCATCAATAACCATATCTATATCTTTATACGCACCACCAGCTTCTTCTGCAAGACCAGAATAAGAAACAGATTTAACATAAACACCATTTCTTTCCATTTTCTTTTTTAATTCTTCACCTACCCAAAGCTTTCTAGCTTTAGTCCTACTCATAATTCTACCACTACCATGAGCAGTAGAACCAAATGTTTGTTCTTCTGCTTCTTTAGTTCCAACAAGTAAATAAGAACCTGTTTCCATACTTCCACCAATAATAACTGGTTGACCAACATCTCTATAAATTTTTGGAATTTCTTTTCTTCCAGGACCAAGACTTCTAGTAGCACCTTTTCTATGAACTAAAACATTTTTATATTTACCATCAATGTTATATTTTTCAATTTTAGCAGTATTATGTGAAACATCATATAACATTCTAAGTCCAAGATCTTCAGCACTTTTACCAAATTTAGAAGAAAAAACTTCTCTAATTCTATGTAAAATAACTTGTCTATTAACAAAACTCATATTTATTCCACATTGCATAGCAGAAAAATAATTTTGACCATCTTGAGAATTAAAAGGTGCTGAAGCAAGTTCTCTATCTAAAACTTTAATTTTATATTTACTTTCCATATTTTTTAGAAAAATTTGTAAATAATCTGTTGCAACTTGATGACCAAATCCTCTAGAACCACAATGAAACATTATAACAACTTGATTAGGAAATAATCCCCATTTTTTAGCAATTTCTTTATTAAATATATTTTCTGGTTTTATATATTGTATTTCTAAATAATGATTACCAGAACCTAATGTTCCTATTTGGTTAAATCCTCTTTTTATTGCTCTTTCACTAACTTTAGAAGAATCTGCATCTTTCATTCTAGAATTTTCTTCTGTTCTTTTTAAATCTTCTTCAATTCCATAACCATTTCTAACACACCATTCTCCACCTTCTTCAATAATTCTTCGGAAATCTGATTTACTTAAATTTACAAAACCTTTTGATCCCACACCTGCTGGAACTTTTTCAAATAAAGTATCAACTAAATGTTTTAATTTTGGTTTAACCTCATCATAAGTAAGATTAGTTAATACTAAACGCATACCACAATTTATATCAAAACCTATAGAACCTGGAGAAATAACACCTTCTTCTAAATCAAAAGCTGCAACTCCTCCTATAGGAAAACCATATCCAGAATGACCATCAGGCATACAATAAGCATTTTTTAAAATTCCAGGTAATGTAGCTACATTAGTAACTTGATCAAAAACTTGTAAATCCATTTTATCAAGAATTTCTTTAGAAGCAAATATTCTAGCAGGAACTCTCATTTCTTTTTTAAAATCTTTTGAAATATCCCAAATTACATCAGATACCTTTTCAAATTTTGGTTTCTTAAAATCAATATTCCCAAATGACATAATATAAGTTAATTTTACTCCCATTTAAATTATAACAAAATAATTAAATAAACTAAATAAATTATATTTATGGAAATATTTAATTTAGATATTAATAGACTAAATCATGCTTCTTTCAAAATAAAATATAAAAATAAAATAATTTATTTTGACCCATATGAAATTAATAATCAAGAAAAAGCAGATATAATTTTAATTACTCATGAACATTTTGATCATTGTGATGTTGAAAGTTTAAAAAAAATAATAAATATAAAAACTATAATTGTAGCTTCTGTTGAATGTAAATCAAAAATTATGGAATTTAAATCAAAAATATCTAATATAATTTATATTAATCCTGGTGGAATAATAAAAATTGGAGATATAAAAATTCAAGCAACAGCATCTTATAATACTAATAAATTTAAATTACCTGGAAAAGTATTTCATCCAAAAAAAGATAATAAATGTGGTTTTATTGTAACTATAGATGGAAAAAATATTTATCATGCTGGTGATACAGATATAATTCCTGAAATGAAGGAATTTCCAGAAATTCATATTGCATTTTTACCAATTTCTGGAATTTATGTTATGACTCCAAAAGAAGCAGCTGAAGTTGTTGATATAATACAACCAATGATATCAATACCAATGCATTATGGAAAAATTGTTGGAACAATTGAAGATGCTAAATTATTTAGAGATTTAATTGGTGAAAAATCTAAAGTAGAAATAATTTAATATATATGAATTGTAAATAAAATAATTAAAATTTTACATAATTTTTTTATTTTTAATTAAAAGATGAAATAATAGTATAAAATCCTTTTATTCCAAGTATTATTCCAACTATCCAAGAAAATTCAAATAAAACTCCAAAAATTATTATTAATAATAATACACCACTAATAAAATCTATTATTCCCATGAAATCAGTATAAAATCCATTATTAAATGAAGTAATAATTGAATATGTTCCTTTAATTATTATTAAAATAGATGCCCATAACATAATATTTTCTGGTAATATCCATATCAATGAAATAACTACAATAAAATCCAAAATACTGAATAAAATTAATAATAAATTTACCATAATTCTAAATGGTTTTAGTTTTATAAGTAATTCAAAAATTTAATAAACTATAAAAAAATATAATAAATATGGAAATTCCTTTTTTCAAAATGAAAAAATTACATAAAAATGCTAAAATACCAACTAAAAGAAAAGAAGATGCAGGATATGATTTTTACATTACATTTGATGAAAAATTTAAATTATTAAAACCTAGAGAATTATTTATAGCTCCTACTAAATTGGCTTGTGAAATTCCAATTAATTGGGTATTATTACTTTTTGAAAGAGGATCATCTGGTTCAAAGGGTTTGAGTAAAAGAGCTGGTGTCATTGATAGTGGTTATAGAGGTGAAATATTTATTATTTTAGATAATACATCTAAAATTCCAATTTTATTTTATGAAAATGAAAATGAAATTGATGATTTTTTAAGGAAAAATAAATTAAATAGAAAAAATATTACATTATATCCAAAAAGTAAAGCTGTAGCACAAGGAATACTTATGTATTGTCAAAATATTGAAATTGAAGAAGTTAAAGAATTGTCTTCAAGTATAAGAGGTTCTGGAATGTTAGGAAGTAGTGGAAAATAATTATTTAAAACATTTATTCAATCTTGATTCAACATCATCCCAATTAATAATATTCCACCAAGATTCTATATAATTTGGTCTTTTATTTTGATATTTTAAATAATAAGCATGTTCCCAAACATCCAGTCCTAATATAGGCACAAATCCTTTTGTTCTTGGACTATCTTGATTATTCATTGTAATAAATTCAACTTTATTAGAATTTGGATTAAATACAAGCCATCCCCACCCACTACCTTGAATAATTGCTGTATTTTTAGAAAATATATCTTTAAAATTTTCAAAATTACCAAATGATTCATTTATCATTTCTAAAATTTTATTATTAGGTTCTCCACCACCATTTGGTTTCATATTATTCCAAAAAATATTATGATTATCATACCCACCACCATTAAAATTAACAACTTTCCTAATATTTTCAGGAATATTTGATAAATTTGATAAAATTTTTTCTATATCATTATTTTTGATGTTTTCTTTTTCAAGAGCAATATTTAATTTATCTGTATAAATTTTATGATGTTTAGTATGATGAATTTCCATTGTTTTAGAATCAATGTAAGGTTCTAAAGAATCATATGAATAAGGAATTTTAGGTAATTCAAATTTCATATAATATATTGTTTTTTTATTCTTATTAATGTAATTAATTTAGTGTTTAAAAGACATAATATACAAGAAATGAAAATACTAAATAGAGGAGAAAAATTACGTGATTTTGTTTTTGGATTTAATGATGGTGCAGTCACAACTTTAGTTGTTATAGTAACTCTTGTTGTAATTGGTATTGATAATTTTATAATTATTCTTGCAGCTCTTGCAAATATATTTGGAGCAGGTATAGCATTCACATTAGGAGATTATATTTCAGTAAAATCTCAAATGAATTTTATAAAAAGTTTCTCTTCTAATAAAAAATTAAGCAAACATGAAAAATTAGAAATAATAGATATAATTAAAGGTTTTGATAAACCAGAAAAAATAGCCTTAACTGCATTTTCAGCATTTATATTATCTGGATTATTAGCAATATTACCATTCTTTATATTACAAAGTTTTAACTCTTTAATAACATCATTATTTATTGTATTTGGATCTGTATTTATAGTTGGATTATATAGATCTAAATATACTCACAAAAATAAAATAAGAAGTGGAATAGAAATGGTAATCATAGCAGGGTTAGCATTATTATCTGCTTACATAATAGGTACTTTTATTGGTACATATATTGATAATATTTTATCAGTACCTACAATTGTGGTGGTATAATTAATGGAACATTGGTCTAATTATTCACCAGATAATAAAAAGAAAAAAAAAGAGAAAAGATACAAAAAAGGATTTAAAAGAAAATGGTCAAATATACAAAAAATAAAATAAACAACAAAAAACAAGAATTTCCAAATAATTCTAAAAATAAAGAATTAATGAAACCTCCAACTATTTCTATTTGGGAAAAGGCTAGAACAATAAAAATTAAGAATAAAGAAAAAATAATTAGAAATTTCTTAAAAATTGTAAAAGATGTTAAAGAGAAAAAATACAAATTTAAAAAAGGTGATGTAGAAATGAATGGATTTTGGTTAGTAAATGAAGAAAATAGAAATGGTAGTAGTTTTATTCATATTGTACCTAAAGAATCGTATGAAACTTTTAATGAAATTAAAAGACGTATGCCTGAAATGATTTTAGGATTTAGTATTTTATGTGGTAAAAATAAAAATAAAAGTTTAAAAGTTAGTTGTTATGGAATTCCAATTGCAGATATTAATAAAGTTATGATGTCTAAAAAGAAATAAACTATATTGTTAATTATTAAATGAGTATATTTTTATTTTTCCAACATTATAAATTTCAATAACTTTATCTGATTTTTCTAATATATTGATAAATGGAGGTTCATGAACATTTATCATTATACAATTTACTCCCCTTTCTCTAGCAAATTTTAAACTTTTATTTATTTCATCAAATAAAGGTAATATTTCAAAATTTGTATAATATCTTATTTGTCTATATGAATTACTAATTATTGGAGAATTACAATTTTCTTTTAGGAAAATAGAACCATTTTTTGTTTCATTATATTTTGGAAGTTCTTGGAATAAATTTACTCCATAAAATCCAATAGAAATATTTATTAATAATAAAATTACAAAAAAATAATTAATTAATTTTTTATGTTTTTTATATTTATTACATAAATTTGAATAACCCATAATGGTTAGAATTGTAGCTATAGGTAATATAGGCAATAAATACCTTTCTTCTGCTGTTTTTCCAAAAATAATAAATTGTGTAATAAAAATTATAATTATTCCAGCTATAATTAAAATATTCTTTTTATTAAATTTCTTGTAAATACCATAAAATGTAAAAGGAAATATAGAACCAATAATTATGAAAAAATATGGGAAATATAATATTGCTTGTGAAGGATTGAAACCTAAATCAAATGATGCTTGTTTAGATGCTCCTCCAATAAAATTTCCATAATTTTCTATATTTTGAAGTGCCCATGGTGAAAATATTAATAAAGAAATTAATATACCCAATAAAAAATTTTTATTTAAAAATATTTTATAATTTTTTGATATTATTATATAGGATATAAATAATATTAAAATTAATGCACCATATTGGAATCTTGTTAAGAAAGTTAATATAAAAAGAATTGGTGTAATTAATGGGAATAATTTATATGATTTATTTTTAAATGTTAAATAAATAGCTAAGAAAGCAAATGAAAAGAAAAATATTCCAACAGATTCTGTAAGTGGTCTAGATGCTATAATTAATAATGCAGGATTGAAAAATGCTATTAATGCTGTAATTAATCCATATTTTTCTCCAATAATTAATTTTCCTAAATAATAAAATACTATAATTGTTAATGAACTAAATATTACTGAAATTATTAATATTCCATATATTCCATTAATTGAATAAAATATAGATTGTAAAAATGGTAATAATGGTGCTATAAATCTTTCATCATTAAATTCAGTATTTAATCCGAATATACCTGTTTCTGCAAATTTTATTGCTGTTGATAAATAAAGTGATTCATCAACACCAAAAGATGTTGTAAATAATATTAATGGTAATTTTATTGTTAAACTAGTAATAAATAACAATATCAATATTTTCTTTTCTTTCATATATAATATTAAATATATAAACTGTATTAAATACATATGAAAGTATCAATTATAGCAACAGTAAAAAATGAAGAAAATAATATTAAAAAATTTATTGAATCTATAATAAAACAAACTAAAAAACCAAATGAATTTATTATATTTGATGGTGGTTCTAATGATAAAACTTTTAATATTTTAGAAAATTATTCAAAAAAATATAAATGGATTAAATTATATAAAAAAAATAATATTACAATAGGTAAAGGTAGAAATTTAGCAATTAAAAAATCTAAAAATAATATAATAGCTGTAACTGATGCTGGTTGTATATTAAATAAAAATTGGTTAAAAGAAATAACAAATCCATTTAAAAATAAAGAAATATATGTAGTTGGTGGTGTTTCTAAATCTTATTATACTAATAATTTTGAATATATTCAAGGTTTAATTTCTATTACAAATTTAAATATTAAAAATGTTACAGTATTATCAATATCAAATAGATCTATTGCATTTAGGAAAAATGTATGGGAAAAAATTAAAGGATATCCAAATTCTAGTACAGGAGAAGATACTAAATTTTGTCTAGATATATATGAAAAAAAATATAAATTCTTTTTTGCGAAAAAAGCCATTGTTAATTGGAGAATGAGGAAAAATTTATTTGAATTTATAAAACAATTTTATAAATATGGTGTTGGAGATAAAAAAGTTGGAAATTTAAAAAGAATGAGAAAAAATACTATAATGATATTTTCTTTTTGGATTTATATTTCTTTAATTATATTATCTTCAATTTTAAATATTAATATATTTTATTTATTAACTTCAATTTTTATTTTATATTTTATATTTGGTGGTATAAAAATATATTTTATTAGTAAAAAAATAAATGGATTTATTTATGGATTTACATTAAAAATTTTAAAAAGAATATCTTATATTTTAGGTGCTACATTTGGTATTTAATTATTAGAATATTCAAATAAATAATTTATTTCATTTATTTTTTTATATTTATATCCAATTTTTGAAAGTAAATCATTTATTTTATTAGGATAATTTGATTCTATAATAATTTTAGGTTTAAATTTTTTAATTATTTTTAAAGATCCTAAAATTACTTCTAAATCTAATTGTTCAACATCTATTTTTATTAAATCTATTTTTTCAAAATTATAATTATTTAAAAGATTATCCAAAGTAGTTATTGATATATCTATACTAGGCATATTTTCTTTTATTTTTTTTAATGAATTACCTCCACTATGACTATCAATATATAATTTTGTATTACCTTCTTTTGATGAAATTCCTTTTTCTATAACTTCAATATTTTTTAAATTATTTAATTCAATATTTTTTTTAAGAAAATTAATATTATTAGGTTCAGGTTCAATTGCTATTATTTTTGAATTTATATATTTATTTCCTAACATTATTGAATATT
>JABABT010000014.1 GCA_014238095.1 Candidatus Aenigmatarchaeota archaeon | reverse complement strand
TTAGATTCTGGTTTAGATTCTGGTTTAGATTCTGGTTTAGATTCTGGTTTAGATTCTGGTTTAGATTCTGGTTTAGATTCTGGTTTAGATTCAATTTTTGGTGATTTTCCTGTAATTTCATCTAAAGTTTTTGTTCCTATTTTAATAACTTTTGTATTAATTTGAGCTATATCTTCAGAAAATGTATTTCCTCTTACAATTTTCCTTTTTCTCATACCATTAATTTTAGGATGAAATCCTGGTTTACTAGAAAATAATACTTTTCTTTTTGCTGAACCTTCTTGATCTTTAATCATTGGAAAACCATCTCTATCTGTTCCACCTGTGAATTGTAATGTATATCCTAAAAGACCTATAAAATCTCCATCAAAATTTTCACCAATCTTTTTACCAATTAATCCTCCAATTTTACCTTTCTCTACTTCAAATTGATATGATCTTTTTGATGTTGGATCACTTACTACAAACTTGAAATTTACCATAGAAATTATTATAAAGAATAGCTTATAAGGTTTTTCCTAAAGTATTTAATATAGATTTATTCCTAACATAATTATAGATAAAAAACTAATTTTACTATATGTTAAATAAAGATAATATTATAGACCCTTTTGGTAATTCAAAAATATATAATTATGATAAAATTTGTTTAGATTTAGGTTTGAAAAAAATAGATAATAATATTTTAGGTAAAATAAAAAATACTAATCGACTTTTGAGAAGAGGAATTCAATTTGCACATATAGGTTTTGATAATTTTCTTGAAAATGTTAAGAAAAAAGAAGTTGCTGTTATGACTGGTATAAAACCTACATATAATTTCCATCTTGGAAGTAAAATGACAGTTGAAGAAATGATATTTTTCCAAAAGGAGTTTAATGCAAAAGTATTCTACTCAATTGCTGATCTTGAAGGAATGATTGATAATGGATTATCTTTAGAAAAACAAAAAGAAATAGCTATTGATAATGTTGCTGATATTCTAGCAATGGGACTTGATCATAAAAATGCTTATATTTATAGACAATCTCAAGAAAAAAATGTAATGAAAATGGCTTATGTTTTCAGTAGAAACATAACAAATAATCATTTAAAAAATCTTTATGGTGAACGTTCTGTTGGTTTATATTTTTCAGCATTCACACAATGTGGTGATATGCTTTTACCACAATTACCAGAATATGGTGGTGCTAAAAATGTTATTGTTCCTGTTGGTGTAGATCAAGCTCCACATATTTTTTTATCTAGAGATATTGTAAATAAAGTAAAAAAATATTATGATTTTTTACCTGTTTGTGGTATATTTCATAAATTTTTCCGTTCTCTTAACGGAGAAAGTAAAATGAGTAAACGAGATCCTATGTCTATGTTATCTTTAAATGATTCTCCTGAAATTGTGAAAAAGAAAATAATGAAAACTTTAACTGGTGGACAAAATACAGCTGAAGAGCAAAAGAAAATGGGTGGTGATTTAGAAAAATCAGTTGTATTTGAACTTTATAAATATCATTTTGTTGATGATGATGATAAAATAAAAGAAATAGGAAATGATTATAAAAAAGGTAAAATATTAGATGGAGAAATGAAAAAAGAAATAATAGAAATAATAATAAAATATTTAGAAGAACATCAAAATAAAAAGAAAAAATTTATTGATAAAGCAGGAGAAATAATATCTGATTGAGGATTTTAAATGAAAAAACCTAAATTAAGTATAATAATAACATCAAAGAATGAGGAAAAATATATTGAATCTTGTTTGAAATCTGTAAAGAATCAAACATTTGAAAATTATGAAATAATTGTTTCTGATTCTGTTTCAAAAGATAAGACTGTTAAAATTTCTAAAAAATATGCTGATAAAATACTAGTAAGAAAAACAAATATATCTGAAGGTAGAAATTTTGGAGCAGAATTTGCTGATGGGGAAATATTAATTTTTTTAGATGCTGATACAATGTTATTACCAAATACTTTAGAAGAAATTATGAAAGAATTCAAAGATAAGAAAACTATTGGTGTTGGTTGTCCAGCTCTTCCAACAAATGCAAATATAAAATATGTTGCAAGTTATATTTTTTATAATACTCATGCTGAAACATCAATTAAATTAGGAAAACCTCAAATATCTGGATTTTTTTGTGCTTATAGAAAAAAGGAATTTGAAAAAATTGGAGGATTTGATTCTTCTATAGGTATTTTAGAAGATTTTGATTTATCAAGTAGAATTAGTAAATTGGGTAAAATAAAATTTGCAAAAAATACCTTAGTAATAACTTCACATAGAAGATTAAAAAAATGGGGTATAAGATCTGTTGATAAATACATAAGTTCTTGGATTAAATTAGTTACTACAGGTAAAAGTTTCAGTCAAGATTGGTATAAAATGGTTAGATAATTATGGAAAATTATAAATTAACAAATGAAGGGAAAAAATATTTAGAAAATGGTCTACCTGAAAAAAACCTTTTAAATATTTTAAAAAATGGTCCTATTGAATTCCAAAATGCTAAAGAAAAAATAGAAAATTTTTCAATTGCTATACAATGGGTGAAGAAAAAAAAATTAGTAGAAATAAAAAATGGTAAATTATTTTTGATAAAAAATATTGATATAGAAGAACAAAAATGTTTGGAAGATTTAGAAAAAGGTAAACATGTAAATGAAGATATTTTGAATAATCTTATAGAAAGAAAACTTGTAGAAAAAATTAGTCATGATGTTGAAAAATTGGAAAAAAGTATAACAAATAAATTAATAGAAAATTTAACACCAGATCTTATAGCTACTGGGTTATGGAAAAAAGCAAAAGGTTTTGCATCTTATGAGAAAAATTTTTCATCAAATAAAAAAATATTTCAAGGAAAATTACAACCATATAGACAAGTAATAAATAATATAAGACAAAAATTTTTAGGTCTTGGTTTTACAGAAACAAGTGGTCCTTATATTGAAAGTGAATTTTGGAATTTTGATACTTCATTCATACCACAAAATCATCCTGCAAGAATAGAAATGCATGATACATTTAATATAAAATCTAAAAACAATGCAAAAAATTCCAATAAAATGCTTTTAGAAAGAGTTAAAGCAACTCATGAATCTGGTTGGATAACAGGAAGTAAAGGTTGGGGAAAATGGAATCCATCAATTTCCAAAAATTTAATTCTTAGAACACAAACTACTGCAGTATCAAATAGAACTATGAGTAAATTAAAAAATAAAGATTTACCTTATAAAATGTTTACAATTGGTAGAGTATTTAGAAAAGATGTAATTGATTCAAGTCATTTAATAGATTTTGATCAATTAGAATTTATTATTGTAGCTGATGATTTAAATTTTGAACATTTATTAGGATATTTAAAAGAAATAGGAAAAATGTTAGATGCTGAAGAAGTAAGATTTAAACCATCATTTTTTCCATTTACTGAACCATCTCTTGAAATTTATGTAAAAATAAAAAACCATGGATGGTTAGAAGTTGGTGGTGCAGGAATTATGAGACCAGAAGTTACAATACCACTTGGTATTGAAAAACCAGTTCTTGCTGGTGGAATTGGATTAGGAAGATTAGCAATGATAAAAATTGGTATATCTGATGTACGTGATATATATTCAGAAAATATTGAATGGCTTAGGAACAAATCTTTAATAAAGTGATAATATGCCAAATATAATTTACAAAAAATCAGAATTAAAAAAAATGATTGGGAATAAAATAAGTGATAAAGAATTATTAGAAATTATTACACTTGTAAAACCAAATATTGAAAATATAAAAGAAGACAATATATTAATTGAACATACTGCAGATAGGCCAGATCTTTTTGGTATAGAAGGTTTTTCAAGAGCAATTAAAAATTATCTTGGATATACAAAAGGATTAAAAAAATATTCAACACGTAAACCAAAATTTTCTATAAAAATAAATAAAGTTCCAATTAGACCATATGTATCTTGTGTTATTATTAGAAATATAAAAATGAGTGAAGATTTTTTAAAAAATGTTATAAATATTCAAGAAATTCTTAATAATTCTTTAGGAAGAAAAAGAACAATTGCTGCTATTGGAATTCATGATTTGGATAAAATTATTGGTAAAATTTCTTATGCTGGAGTTTTAAGAAATGAAAAAATGTTACCATTAGAATATTCAGATGAAATTGAATTAAAGAAAATATTAAATAATATTGAAAAGGGTAAAGAATTTGGTAAAATTATAAAAAATGCAAAATTTTGGCCAGTTTTTAAAGATGAAAAAGGTATAATAAGTTTTCCTCCAATAATAAATTCTGAAAGAACAAAAATTACAAAAGAAACAAAAAATTTCTTTATTGAAATAACTGGATTAAATAAAAAAATAATAAAACAAATTATGAATATACTTGTAACTAATTTTTCTGATAGAAAATTTATATTAGAAAGTATAAAATTAAAATTTGAAAAGAAATCTGAAATTACTCCAGATTTATCACAAGAAATTATTGAAGTTGAAATTAATAATGTAAATAAAATTCTTGGTACAAATCTTTCTGGAAAAGAAATAATAAATTTATTGAGAAGAATGGGATATGATGGTATAAATAATAATGGAAAATTAGAAATAATAATTCCTTGTTATAGAGTTGATATTCTACATCCAATTGATATTATTGAAGATGTTGCAATTGCATATGGATATAATAATTTTAAACCAAAAATTCCTAATATTTCAACTATAGGAAATTATCTTAAAATAGAAAAAATATCTGAAATGGCAACAAATTCAATTATAGGTTTTGGATTCCAAGAAATAATTAAAAGTTGTTTATCAAATAAAAAAGATCAATTTGAAAAAATGAATTTACCAGAATCAAATATAATAGAAATTAAAAATCCTATATCTTCTGAATATAATTGTGTAAGAAAATATTTAATTCCTGGAATAATGAAATTTTTATCTTTAAACAAACATTATGAATATCCACAAAATATTTTCGAAATTGGAGATGTTGTTGTAGAAGATAAAACAAATGAAAATAAATCAAGGAATGAAAGAAGAATTGCTGGAGTGATTTGTTATAATAAAGCAGGTTTTATGGAAATGAAAAATATTGTAAAAAGTTTAATGAATAGTTTAGATGTTGAATATAAAATTAAATTATCTAATAACCCTTCATATATACAAGGAAGAGGAGTTGATATGTATATTGACAAAAAATATTGTGGAACATTTGGAGAAATACATCCACAAATACTAAATAATTGGGAAATTAATATGCCTGTTGTATCTTTTGAAATAATATTAGAAAGAATTAATTAATTTCTTCTCATAAAAAAATCTATAATACTAAATCTTTTTTTTTCATTATCAAAATCTTTTCCAACAAGAAAATGAGCAATTCTATTAAATTCTATAGAAGCTGGTGAATTAGGATTAGATGAAAAAATAGGAACTTTTACAGATATACTTTTTGATATATTTTTATCATCAGGTATAACTGAAATTATTTTATGATTTAATAATTTTTCAATTTCATCTTCTTGTAATTCATGAGACTCTCCTGTTGATCTATTAACTATAACACCAATTATTTTTTTATCTTGTTCTTCTGCTAATTGAGCTGTTTTTAATGCATCAGTAACAGATGGTAAATCTGGATTAGTTATAAGAATTATTTCTTCTGCAGATTGTATAGATGATAATGCTTCTCTTCCAAGACCTGCTGCTGAATCTAAAATAACAAAATCTGCACTACCATAAAAACTAAAAACAACTGATTGTAATTTTTCTATATCAACTCCTTCTAATTCTTTTGTTGACATATTACCAGGTACTACTCTAAATCCAGAAGGATGTGAATAAGTTGCATTTTTTATTCTTGTTTTACTTTTCAAAACATCATGTATTGTATTTGGTACTAAATGTAAACCTAAATGTAAACCTAAATTAGGTGTCGTCATATTAGCATCTACTGCTATTACATTTTGTCCTAAAGATGCTAAAGAACAAGATAAATTAGAAACTAATGTAGTTTTTCCTACTCCACCTTTTCCACCAATAATTCCTATTATTCTAGACATAGTATCAAATTTAAATTTTATAATTCATATTTATAAATATGATGATGAAAATTGGTAATGTTAAAATAAAAAATAGATTATTTTTAGCTCCATTAGTAGATATTACAGATTTGCAATATAGATTAATTTGTAGGGAATATGGTGCTGGTATGGCTTATACTGAAATGTTGAATATTGGATCTATATTAAATAAAAGTAAAAAATCTGAAATAATGATGAAAACTTCTCCAAAAGAAAGCCCTAGTGGTATACAAATAACTGGTAATAGTATTGATGATTTTAAAAAGGTAGGTAAATTTATTGATAAATTTGATATTGTTGATATTAATTGTGGATGTCCTTCAACTAGAACAATTGATAATTCTTCTGGGAGTTTTTTACTAAAAGATCCTATTAAACTTGGTAAAATGGTTTCTGTTTTGAAAGATTTTGGTTTTAATACAACAGTCAAAATAAGATTGGGATTTGAAAAAAATAATGTTATTAAAATTGTAAAAGAAGTTGAGAAATTTGGTGTTGATGCTATAACTGTTCATGCTAGACTTTCTAATGAATCTAGAAATGTAAAAGCTGATTGGGAATGGATTAAAAAAGTTAAAAATAGTGTTGGAGTTCCAGTTATTGGTAATGGTGATATATTTAATGGGAAAGATGTTGAGAAAATTTTAGACATTTGTGATGGTGCTATGATTGCAAGAGGTGCTATTGGAGATCCTGCTATTTTTGAAAGAATACTTTATTATTTAAAAAATGGTGAAGAATTGGATTTTGATTTAAGAAAAAATATTAATATTCTTTTAAAATATATAAAAATGGAAAAAATGAATGATGAATTTAATCATTGGGTGAAACGTGTTTCATGTTGTTTCTTGAAAGGTTTTAGTGGTTCTAGTAAATATAGGGATAGATTAATGAAATGTAATAATTTAAATGAAATTGAAAAATTAGTTCAAAATATTAAAATTTAAGTGGGCCAAGAGGGATTCGAACCCACGACCTTCGGATTAGAAGTCCGCTGCTCTATCCAAGCTGAGCTATTGACCCATATTTTAATTAATGTTTCTTTATTAAAATTAATATTGATAATTTTTTTAATTAATTTTCTTAATTTATATTAAATATTTAATAGTAATTTATTATATTAAACATTTAATATTGTTATTTATTTGAATAATAATATATAATAAATATGAAAGGAGTATCTTCAATAATAGCTACTTTATTAATGGTTGTAATTACAGTTGCTCTTACTGGAACAGTATATGCATATCTTCAAGGTAGTTTTGGTTCAATAACTCAAGGTAATATTGAAGTTATTGATATTACATTTAATGAAGATGATTTAAATTATTATTTAATTGTAAAATCTATTGATTTAGAAAATTCTATACAAACAAATAATATTTTAATTACTGTTGAAGATATTGATTCTGGTAATATTCTTTGGGATAAAAATGAAATTGAAGTTGGGGGTAAATCTACTGGTAAATTTTCCAGTTATATTAATGGAAATTTTCCAGAATCTAATTCATTTCAAAAAATAAAAGTAATAGGAAATTCTGGTAGATCAAGTTCTAGAGTTATTAAAATACCTACTTATATAGAACCTGTATTGTGTTCTATAAATAATCCTTTTAGAATATCAACAGCAGAAGAATTTAATAATATTAGAAATGATCTAAGTGGAAATTATATTTTAACAAATGACATAGATTTATCATCTTATACAAATTGGAATCCAATAGGAGATGATTCAAATAGATTTAAAGGAAATTTAGATGGAAATAATAAAAAAATAAATGGATTAGAAATTAATAGAAATGAAGAATATGTTGGATTATTTTCAGTTTTAGATGATGGTTCAAAAATTTCTAATTTAAATGTAGAAGGAGTTGTCTATGGTGGAAATTTGTCAGGTATAATAACTGGATATAATTATGGAACAATAGAAAATTGTTTAGTATCTGGAATATTATCAGGAAATACTCATTTAGGTGGAATTACAGGATATAATTATGATGTAGGATTAATAAAAAATTCCTATTCTAGAGCAAATATACAAGGTACATCATATATAGGTGGACTAATTGGAGTTAATATAGGAGTTGTAGAAAATTCATATTTCACAGGTTCAGTTTCAGGTATTAGTTATTTAGGTGGAATTGCAGGAAATATGTTTACAAGAGATACTATAATATCAAAAATAATAAATTCATATTCAATAGGACAAGTTTCAAATAATTTACGTTCTGGTGGAATAGTAGGAAGAAATAGAGATGCATCAATAACAAATACATATTGGAACACTGAGACATCAGGTCAATCCACATCAGCTGGTGGTATAGGAAAAACTACATCAGAATTACAAGTATTAAAAACATCTACTAATTTATATTCAAATTGGTCTAATTCAATATGGGAATTTTCAACATCAGATTATCCAGTATTAAAAATATTTAACTAAAATATTTGATTCTAATAAAAATTTATAATACATTTTTTAAAAAAAACAATAAATCAATATATAACTGGTACTACTGTTAATTCATAATTTCCTTGAGTTAGGAATGGAACTGTACATGTTGTTTCTAATTTAAAGTAACCATCTCTTGATATTGTTCCAGTAGGCCATTGTATTGTTCCATCTAATGTATCTATTGTTGGTCCAAGTTTTTTATTTCCAAAGAAACAACCATTTAATGCATTCCAATTAATATTTTCACCAATTTTTTAGTCTAATTTTACTTTTCCATCTTCTAAATATCTATAATCATTAAATTCAATTTTTAATTCTAATGTTTCTGATGGTTGTATA
>JABABT010000029.1 GCA_014238095.1 Candidatus Aenigmatarchaeota archaeon | reverse complement strand
GATGCAGAACCCGTGGTTATTGTAATTGATTACAATGTGATCGCTAGATCGCTCTTTGGCAGCAGTTTTGCTACCTGGAGTATTCTAGAGCTATCCGTATTGACCGTAATAACGGTAAAAGGTTATTGGGGTGGCACCATTTGTATCTTGATCGAATCAAACGCATGTCATGTCTGCCTCAGTTTGAGTGATCGTGTTAAGATCTTCTAGTATTACTTTTGTCTGCGTATATTCCTATTATGCAATTAAAAGTATAACATATAATTTAATTAAATTGGCAGTATAGCTGATCTATATATATCGATAACCGTATTACTTGGTACGGTACGTAAGAAAACAAGCTTGACATTAGATGAACAGATTTGGTTTGAATTCCAACAGTATCCATTACCAAAACATGGGAATGAGCGAAATAAAAATACTGAATTGGAATTAGATATGACTGCACATATGAAAAATAATCCAATTAAAGGAGTTAAAGTTAAAAAATGAATTTAATAGAAAATACATCAGCAAAAAAACTTAATGGTGCTTTTTACACTCCATCAACAATTGCAACATTTATACTCAAATGGGCAATAAATGGAAATAAAGATTATGATATACTTGAGCCTTGTTGTGGAGATGGCTCTTTTCTTAAACAAATTCAGAAAAATAATTTTGCGTACAAATTCATAACCGCTATAGAAATTGATCCATTAGAATCAAAAAAGGCGAAGAATTTAAAGATTAAAAATAAAAAAATCATCACATCTGATTTTTATCAATACTGTAATAGTACAAATAATAGATTTGATTTAATTATTGGAAATCCACCATACATAAGATATCAATATTTTGATAAAGATCAAAGAGCAATAGCCGAAAAAATATTTTTAAAAATGAATTTAAAATATTCTAAATTGATGAATCCTTGGGTTTCATTTATCGTTGGTTCTAGTATGATATTAAAGAAAAAGGGAAAGATTGGATTTGTGGTTCCGGCAGAAATACTTCAAGTATCATACGCAAAAGAATTAAGGGATTTTTTAATATGTTTTTACAACAAAATTAACATCATATCTTTTAAAAAACTTATTTTTCCAAATGTACAACAAGAAGTGGTTTTATTATTATGTGAAAAAGATAATTCAAATAAACATTTGATTGAATATTTGGAAATAAATACCGCTAATGATTTAGAAAAAATTGATATCACAAAGATAAAATACCCAAATAAAAAAATCAATTTACAATCAAATAAATGGACTTATTATTTTTTGGCGCAAAATGAAATTGATTTCATTGGAAAGATAGCGAATGAACGATCTGTTCGTCAATTGAGGGATTTTGCAAAAGTAGAGGTTGGAATTACCACAGGATTCAATAAGTTTTTTTCAGTTACAAAATCAATGATCGATGAATTTGATTTGGCGGAATATGTTATGCCATTAGTGGGAAGAAGTGCTAATGTTCCAAGTGTTATATTTACAAAATCTGATTGGAAATCTAATATTAAAAATGATGCTAGAGCACATCTGTTGATCTTCCCGACTCGAAATAAGATTAAGGGAAAACCTCTCACATATATCAAAAATGGGGAACGAGCAGGTATTCAAAATCTCTACAAATGCAGTATAAGAAATGAGTGGCATATGTTGCCGTCAATTTGGAAATCTGATGCCTTGTTTCTTAGAAGAAATAATATTTACCCTAAATTTACATTAAACTTGGCTAATGCATTAACAACGGATACTATGCACAGGGTCACAGTAAACAAAACTAAAGATCAGGTCACTAACAAAAAAATAAACGTAAAATCCCTTATTGCAAGTTATTACAATTCATTGTCTTTTGCGTTTACTGAGATGTGTGGGAGAAGTCATGGTGGAGGAGCTTTGGAACTTATGCCAAATGAGGTTGAAGATATTCCGATCCCATACAATGAAAAAAATTATAAATTACTCCCAAAAATTGATACAATGATACGCGAAGGGGTAGATATAAACAAAATTCTAAAATATACTGACACACTAATACTTAAGAAAGGCTTTGGATTTTCAGATACAGAAATTAAAATTGTTAATGACATATGGAAAAAAATGTTAAAACGTAGACTCGGTAGAACAAAAATAAAATGTTCTAGTTAACATCTATACAAAATTTAGTTTTATCTTTTGAACTGTACAATAATAATGTCCTTCCAGTAATATTTCTTCTTATAATTTCTTGTTGAATCGATCCCCACGATATGTATGTGGTATAATTATGCTGCCCTGACTCTCCACTCGGCTTATGCCTTATCTTTAACTTTTTAACCCCAATGTAAATTCCAAGCAATACAATATGAAATTCAGCTTGTGCTGATTCGACAAATGGTTTATCTCTTATTTTTCTCCACATAAGATTATTAAATACTAATTTTCGAAAATATCTTGTTTGGTCTATGATATTACCGTCTATGCTCCAATCTGCTTTTGTTAATTTCAAATTACCAGTATACGCAGTTCCGGCTTGTACTTGTTGAGCATCAGAGCGTGGGAGATTCTCTTTTTTCCAAACTAATATAAAATCAGTTGGTTTTGTAAATGTACCATTTATTCTAATACTGTGTTCTTTTTTGGTAATTTTGATATTATTTGTAGGAGTTTTGATATTTTCATTTCCAAATAATTTATCATATTTTTTTGTGCTTGAACTTTTAATTGATTTAGCGAATTGTGTATCTGTTTCATCAAAAAGATAATTATTTTCTTTTAATCTTTCTAATAATTTTTTTGTTAATTTTTGTGAGATATTTTCAGTTTTAGAATAATTGTGAAATGTTTGTTTGAATTCAGAAAATATTTTTTTATGCGTATTTTTTAAAAGATTTAATTCTAAACAAAAATTTGTTTCATAGTTAGTAAAAAGACCACCTTCTGTAAAATTACTAGATCCAGTAAATAGTATTGCTTTTTTATTTTTTTTTTCAAACACATATACCTTTGGATGAAATGTGTTTATAGGTTTATCATTGTGAAAAATATAAATTTCATCAAATAATGAAAGCATTAATTTTAATCCTTGATATGACGTATTTTTTTGATCTATACCCACTACTGCTTTTGTATAGCCATTTGTTGCTTTGAATGCGTTTATTTGATCTTTTAAATGCTTAACGCCACTACTTTTGACATATGCTACAATCACATAAAATGTTTTGAACCCATATTCTTTATTATTCTCAAGTATTTTCTTTAACTCTGTCCCCATCGTCGTTGAATGTGGCTGATTTAAAATTCTCAACACTTTTCTTGATATAAAGTCAGCTATTAAACGATACCCAGTATCTCTTCGAAGATGCTCTTACCATGCGCCTTCCACGTCAAAATAAGTGTTGGAAAATTTGACACTTTTTCATGAATCTAGATTCTCTGATTTGACCGTTTATCTTACGACAAACCCTGACATCCCATCGTGTCCGTTCACTATATTATTCATAGGTAAGATGTTTTAATGCTCTATAAAAACAAACAATTCCATCGTTGTATTCCCCAATCGTTTAATCAGACTGCAGTTCGGGCAAATCCATACTGTGATATTCATCTAATCGGTATTGTACTGGGCAATGCCTCGACACAATTTTCTAGATCCGTTATATGCATCGATTAAAAACATGTGACACGATCTTGATCGATCTTTCACAAATTGCACACAGTTAGACTAATTTAACGCCCAAAAAACCCCCACATTACATGGAAAAAAGACAGGCCATAGCCGCATGGATGGGCATAATCGGTGGAGTCGTTGGATTTTACTTTCTATATGGAATT
>JABABT010000013.1 GCA_014238095.1 Candidatus Aenigmatarchaeota archaeon | reverse complement strand
ATTATAGAATATATTATTCCACAATCAGTATTTAGAACAATAATTAGTTTCATTTTTGGATTAATTGGAATATTTATTTATTTCAAAATATTAAAAATTATTAAATTCTTTGATGAAAAAGATAAAATTATACTAAAAATTATATGTAAAAAATCACAAATAATAAATAAAATAATAAATATTATATTAAAGTGATTATATGGATAATATTTCATTAATTTTAATTGCTAAAAATGAAGAGAAAAATTTACCTGAATTAATAAATTCAATTAAAAATCAAAAATTAAATAAAAATAAATTTGAAGTTATTTTAGTAGATTGAAAATCAAAAGATAATACAATTAAATTATGTAAGAAAGCTAAATTTAGAATAATAAAACAAAAAAAATTAGGAGTTTCTAATGCTAGAAATATTGGTTGGAAAAATGCTAAAAATAATATAATATTTTTTATAGAAGCTGATAGTTTTTTAGATAAAAATTGTTTAAAAGAAATATATAATACATTTAAAGATAAAAATGTTAAGTGTGCAAGACCTAATATAAAAATAATCTCAAAAAATTGGTTACAAAAAGGTTTGTCAACTCAAATAAAAATAGGAACTAAAACAACTAAAGGAAATTTATTTCCTATTATATACAGAAAATTTATTCTAGAAGAATTAAAAGGTTATGATGAAAAGTTAGATTTTGCTGAAGATAGAGAATTACCTAATAGAGTTATGAAAGCTAATTATAAATCAAAGTATTTGAATAAAGCTAAATTATTTTCTAAACCTGTTTCTAAAATAAATGAATTATATAAACAAGGAATATGGTATGGTTCAAATATTTTTAATTATTTCAAAAAAACAAAAGATTTTAAAACAATGTTGGGATTATTAGTTTATGCTTCTTTAATTCCTTTATTAATTTTATCTATTTTTAATATAATTTTCTTAATATTTTTTATAACTTCTTTTTTAATAGTATTTATTTATTCATTAAAAGCCTTTTTTTTAACTAAAAATTTATATTCTTTTATTATAATTCCAATATCTTTTATTAGAGGTTATGGAGAATTTATTGGATTATTAAAGTATATATTATTAAGAAATAAATTAAAAAAAGGTAAGGTTAATTAAATTATATGAAAATATTAATAATTCTTTTGAAATGGGAAGGTGGTGTAGGAACAGTTATTAAAAATATTTCTAATATATTAAAAAATAAAGGACATAAAGTTGATATATTTTCAAGAGAAGACGATTTAAAATCAAATTCTTTTATTAATTCTATTTTCAAAATAAGAAATTTTGTAAAAAATAAAATGAAAGAAAATAATTATGATATAATTTATACACAAGATTGGTCTATTGGATTCCCTTTAATATTTCCATTTCCTATTTTTAAAAATAAACATTATTGTTGTTTTCATGGTAATTCTGTTAGTAAAGGTAAATTATTTCAAAATTTTGTAGGAAATTATATGAAAGAAAAAATTATTGTTGTCGGAGATTCAATTAAATTAAGATTTAAAAATTCAAATATTGTTTATAATGGTGTTGATACTAATTCATTTAAATCATTAAATAAAAAAAGAGAATATATTGGTTGGATTAATAAATCAAGTGAAAAAATTTCTGAAGAATATATTAATAAATTTTCTTCTAAATTGAATATGAAAAAAATAATAGCAAAAGAAATAAAACTTAAAAATATGAATGAATTTTATAATAAATGTAAAATTTTTATTAGTATACCAAATAAAAGTGCAGGATTTAATCTTTGTTGGTTAGAAGCAATGTCATCAGGAGTTCCAATAATTATTGGTAATGATAATGGAATAGGTTTTAAATTACCTATAATAAAAATAAATAATAATGATGATTTATTTAAAAATGATTTAATTTTAAATGAAAGAAAATATATTAAAGAAATTAATGAATTTAATTGGGAAAATTCTGTTAATAAATTGATTAAAATATTTAATAAGAATATAAAATAATTATTTTTTTATAATTTCAAATAAATAATTTAATTTATCTATTCTTTTATATTTATAACCAAATTTATAAATTAATTTTAATATTTTATCAGATTGATTAATAGTTTTTATTTCATTTGAATTTTTAATTTGAAAATGATCTATTGTTTCTATTATAATTTTAGGTTTATATTTTTCTATTGTTTTTAATGCTCCTTTTATAGCATGTAATTCTACACCTTCAATATCTATTTTAATTAAATCAACTTTTTTTAATTTTAATTCTTTCATTAAATTATCTATTGTTATTGTTTTTATATTAATTGATTTATTAACATTTCTCCAATTTTTATCTAAAGAATGTTCTTGATTATTTTTTACAATATAAAAATTCATATTTTTATTATCTGAATAAATTCCTTTTTCTATAACTTCAATATTTTTTAAATTATTTAATTCAATATTTTTTTTAAGAAAATTAATATTATTAGGTTCAGGTTCAATTGCTATTATTTTTGAATTTATATATTTATTTCCTAACATTATTGAATATT
>JABABT010000030.1 GCA_014238095.1 Candidatus Aenigmatarchaeota archaeon | reverse complement strand
ATTAAAAACATTCGGATTATCCCAACCTTCTCTAAGTGCAGAATGAGAAAATATGAATTGTATTGGTTCGTCAAAAGAAAGTAATTTTTCTTTATCTTTCATTATTAGATCATATACTTTTTTGTCATCAATTGATTGTCCGGTGCTACTATCTTTTGGAACATACCGATTAGCATGTCTAGTTTGCGCAAAATAACCTGCATGGATTATATCTTTATCAAGATGTTTAAATTCAGGATGTCTTTTTATGTAATCTTTTAAACAATTATTAAAAAAAACTCTAATATGACCATTTTCTTTAATATAATTATCAACTTTATCAATAAAAAATAATGTTAATGGTTTGATTCCCAATGGTTTTAATTCTTTTACTTTTAAAAAATGTTCATCGATGGATTCACGTATTTGTGCATTCATGATATCTTTTCGATCATTACCAAATTTTCCACCTTTAATTATTTCAATTCCATTTGAAAATTTAATTATATTATATTGTGTGTCAATTCCACTAACAATGAATCCATCATATTGAATATTTTTTGTTTTTTTAGATAAATCATGATCTTTTTTTACAGTTATTCTTACTTTTTTATATCCGTTAGTTAATTTCTTATGTACAACCAAAATAGCTTTGATAGTAGTATGCGTTGCTATAATATCATTACATTCGATATATGCTCTATTAAAATCACCATCCTTAATTACTTCTTTTAAACTAATATGTTTTACAAGATTTTGTTCTTGAGCATCTAATGGTAAAAGACGATATATCAAATTATAATATTTTCGATGTGTTGCAGAATATCGTAGTGTAAATAATGGCGAAAGACTATCTATAGCTTGTCTTGCATTACCGCTTTCCATATTTTGAGGCTCATCCAATATCAAAATAGGTTTGATTTTTTTAATGAGATTTATTGGGGTTTCAAGACCCATAGCGTCACTATGTCGATTTAATAGATTAGTATCTTTATTAAAAGAATCAATAGTCATTACTAGAATTTCAATTTGATTATGTCTAACAAATTGTTTAATTCTATTTAATTTGTTTGAATTGTACTCGTAATAATTATACTGTACGTTGCCATATAATTTCATGAAATGATCTCTAGTTATATCAAGATTTTTTAACACGCCTTCACGTATAGCTACCGATGGTACAACTATGATAAATTTTTTAAAATTATGAAGTTTATATAATTCAAAAATTGTTCGCAAATACACATATGTCTTTCCAGTACCAGTTTCCATTTCTATAGAAAAATTCATCTCAAAGGATGTATTGGGTTGTACAATGTTATTTTTGTGTTGTATTGTTTTAATATTATCCATGATTTCATTTTTTGTAGCTGATAGATGATTTGCAATTGAACCAGTATCAGATATTATTGATTCTGAATGTATTGGATTTTTAGATTTAAAAATATCTGTAATTGATTTTATTGCATCGTGTTGAAATTTCAAATCATCATAAAATTGTATTTTCATAAGTACTCACATAGTTTTCAATGTACATTGTTTTGCAAGATTTGTTTTTTGACTATCTGTTAATGCACCATATAAACAGAAAAAAACAATTTTTTCATCTTTAATATTTGATAAAGAATTTATTGTTTGCGTTTTGATTTTTATGTCTAAACTTATATAAAATGAGTCATTATTATCACATACATAAAATATTTTATTTGATTTAATTTTGCCATATTTTTTAATTTTGCTGTTTAGATCATAGCCTTCTTTTATAATACATTCATAGATTACATTTTCATCTTTATAATTTTCAATCAAAGAAGATTCAAATATTTTTAATTGTTTTTTTAATTCCAGATTATTTTTAATATTATTATCTTCCCATATTTTATAATTTGATTTTTCTAATTTGAATACTTTGAAACCTAAGTGATCAGTATTCAATTTTGGTATAACCCTCCGAAGCCTTTCTTTAGATATTTCTGCAATGTTATGTGGTTTTTTAATTTTAGTCAAAAATGTTAATGCTTCTGCATTTTGTGTAGTATTTTTTATTTTTTCTGGTATTTGAATGAGAATGAATTTTCTCATTTTACCATCTTTGAGGTTTTGATCGAAAATGGCAGCGCCTGTTGTTCCAGAACCTGCAAAAAAATCTAAAACAATATCGTTGTCATTTGGTGCGCCCAATTCTAAAAATAATTTAATCAAATCAGTTGGTTTCGGATTATTGAAAATATTATGACCAAATAAACTCTTAAGTGATTTTGTCGCACTAGCTGTTGTGCCAATATCCTTCCATAATGTTGTAGTAACCCTTCCTTGTCTCATTGCTTCTGAAAGAAATCGTTTTCGTTGCGGTCCAGCGGTTCCTGCTGCGCCAAAAATTATTCTACCATTTTTTAATAAGTTTTTAAAATTCATGTGTGAATTCTTCCAACTACATCCGGAATTTGGCGTATAGATTCTTCCAGTTTTTGGGTTTTTGATTTCATATAATTGATCAGGCCTAATTCCACCAACTTGGTAAGGATCTGCTTTCCAAGCTCCTCTAGGATCATCATCTGGATTTGAAAATCCATCCCCTGTTTCAGGATGTTTGAATTTATCTCTGTTTTCAATAAAATATGATTTTGATTTAGCATAAATCAGATTGTACGTATGTGATACAGATACTAGTGCAGTGTTTGTTACGGATTTTGTGGAATTCCAGATTATATCTCCAATAAAATTATCTTCACCAAAAATTTCATTCATTATCATAACTAAATTATGAAATTCATGATCATCT
>JABABT010000033.1 GCA_014238095.1 Candidatus Aenigmatarchaeota archaeon | reverse complement strand
TGATGCCGTGCATCAAAATCTTGTGCGTGGCATAGAGAGAGATGCGCCCATTAGCGTTCATATGTCCCTATGGCCGGCGGTGGATTCCACCCGAGAAAATGAAGCCCTCATCTTCGATTTTAATGTAGTACAACGAGTGGTTGCGCTGGGGCGAGCAGCGAGAAACGAGGCGCGCCAGCGCACACGTCAACCGTTGTCACGTCTTTTGATACGTGCACCAGATGCTCAATCTACCAATGCAGCACATCGCCATCGGGAACACATTCTAGAGGAGCTCAATGTCAAAGCATTGGAGATAATCGCTCAAGATGCTGAACTCGTAAGTTATCGTATTAAACCCAACTTACCTCGAATAGGGAAACGTCACGGTAAATTGATCCCGAAGATTCGCGAAGCGCTAAATACCGCGGATAAAGCAGCCATCGCGGCAGCCGTGACGGCAAACGAGAGATACGAATTGACGGTTGGGGATCAGGTGCTGACATTTGAGGCAGAAGATTTGCTGGTGGAGACCACTGCAGTTCAAGGTTATGCCTCTGCCGAAGAAGGAGGATACTTGGTTGGTCTCGATCTGCGCCTCACTCCTGAACTGGTGCGTGAAGGCCTAGCACGGGAGCTATCGCGCACCGCCAACGAGGCAAGAAAACAGGCGGGTCTGGAAGTCTCAGATCGGCTTATATTACGTATCATCGGCTCCGAAGGGGTCGAGGCTGCCCTCAGTGAATATCGTGATTATCTGACAAACGAGATTTTAGTCTTGCGCTGGGGAGGTGAGGATTTCACCCCAACGTTTACCAGCTCGGAATATTCACTGGATGAACACTCTTGGCGCATCGCATTCTCTCGCGCTTAAATTAGGGTATTTCATACCAGTGCGCCTATCTGGTTTTATCGTCAAAGCAAGGTGCTTAAGATTTCCATCTCTTGAAACTCCAATACACTTCACTCATAGCAGAGTAACCTCATGAAAGTTTATTACGCCCCCAACTCCCGTGCGGTACGTGCAGTATGGCTTCTTGAAGAGCTTGGACTGCCTTATGAATTGGAAACATTCAAACTTGGCGAGAAGAGGATGCGGGAACCGGGGTACCTGAAAATCCACCCACTGGGACGGGTGCCGGCACTTGAAGATGGTGAGATCACTCTCTTTGAATCCGGGGCTATCGTGCAGTACCTCCTCGCGAAATACGCAGGAGGTCGTCTGGTGCCCGATTCGTTATCACCGGAATTTGCTAACTACCTCCAGTGGCTTCACTACGCCGAGGGGATGCTCATGGCGCAAGTGAACATTATCGTCGTCGAAACTCTGTTTCTACCAGAGGAAAAACGAAATCCTGTAAACGTAGATCGAGCCAGAAAGCTTCTCACCAAAATGCTAAGCGCAGTGGATAATGCTCTTGAAGGACGCGAGTATTTTGCTGGCGAATTCTCTGGTGCTGATATTATGACCGGACATGCTTGCATTGCTTCTGCCCGTCTAGGGGCGGATATTTCAGATAAACCGCATCTGAGTTCGTACATCGATCGTTTGCTGGCAAGGCCCGCGCTGCAAAAAGCCTTTGCTACCTAGGTGTCCTAGTGCACCTTATTCCTTGGCTATCATTAGCCCCTTAAGAGCTAATCGATAGCCGTGGATACCAAAGCCAGAGATTACCCCCTTCGTTGCCATACCCACCTCCGAGATGCGCCCACGCAAAGCAGGATTGGAAATATGCAATTCATACACCGGGTAATTCACCTGTGATATCGCAGCGCACAATGCGGGGTAGCCCACGGTAAATCCGGCCGGGTTGATAATTGCCCCATCAATCCCGGCATCGTGCCCCTGATATAATCGATTGATCACTTCCCCTTCAAGATTAGAGTGGAAAATAGCCACTTGCACCCCTAGCTCATCGGCAAATCCGCGAATAGCTGCATCATATTCTGGGAGGGTCATTGAACCGAATGTTTCCACTTGCGCTTTGCCACGCATATCCATCCCTGCGCCATGAACAACCAATATTGTCGCCACCGTTTTCTCCTTTAGAGTCTATAGATTAGAAAGTGAGTAATAATTAGCAGACAATTCTCGGATCGCTTGCAATCACCCGATAAGGAAGCACATTGGTTGTCGATGCTCATTCCCCACACGTAATCTATATT
>JABABT010000012.1 GCA_014238095.1 Candidatus Aenigmatarchaeota archaeon | reverse complement strand
GTTTCTTTATCAAATTTATTTTTGAAGCCTTGTTTTTGGGCTTTTTTATTTTGTTTATCAGAATAATTTTTGTAGCCTTGTTTTTGGGCTTGTTTGTTTTGTTTATCAGATTTATTTTTGTAGCCTTGTTTTTGTGCTTGTTTGTTTTCTTTATCAGATTTATTTTTGTAGCCTTGTTTTTTTGCTTGTTTATCTTGTTTATCAGATATATTTTTGAAGCCTTTTTCTTGTGCTTGATTATTTAGTTTATCATAATTATTTTTGAAGCCTTCTTCTTGTGCTTGTTGGTTGTATTTATAAGATTGTATAGTGATATTTTTATTTTCATAATTTATTTGATCTATTTCACTTTTAGTATATCCTATATCTTCATAAATTATTTTATCTGTTTCTTTAAAATCTATTAAAAAATTACTTTTTCTTTTATTACTTTTGAAATCCTTAAAATTATTATAACCTTTACTAATTGCATATATTTCTTCTAATTTTATTTTGTAATTTTTTGATATTTTTAATAAATCTTCTTTTTGAATTGAAGATTTTGTGATTTCTTTTAAATCATTCTTTATTAAATGAGTTATATCTTCATCATATAATTGTTGAGTTAATGACATAATTTATATTAAAATATTAAATTTATATATTGATAATAAAATTCTATTTTTAGAGACTTGAATATAATAATTATCCCTCTTGAGGCTCTAAAATTTAAATTGAATTATTTTTTAAAAAAAATATTCATATGATGAAAAGGAGAAATAATTAAGAATTTAAAAAAAATAATAAAAAAATTAATTATTTTATTGAATTTAATGTAAATTGTTTATCAAATAATAAAATATTATTTACATAAACAAATTTAAATTATTAAACAAATAAATTATAATGGAATATATACAAAAATTAATGGAAAATATACCAAAATATAATAATAAATTAATTTATAAAAAAAATGATTTAAATTATTTTAAAAATATTTTTTCTGATATTACTAAAAAAATAGAATCAAAAAACCCATTTATTGTAGGTATTAATGGAGGTAATGGTTCTGGTAAATCTACATTTGCTAAATATATTTCTGATGTTTTTGAAGATGTAGGAATTAATACTAATATTTTTTCTCTTGATGATTTTTATTTATCGCTTGAAAAAAGGAAAATTCAGTATGAATATTTTAACAAAAATCCACTTTATAAATCAAGAGGATTACCTGGAACCCATAATACTAGATTTTTTAATACTCAGTTAGAAAAATATTTAAATTATGAAGAATTTGAAATACCAAAATTTGATAAAAGTCTTCATAAAGGAGAAGGAGATGTTGTATTAAATAAAAAATATTTAGAACCAATTAACCCAAAAAATAAAAACCTTTGTATTATTGAGGGTTGGTGTGTAGGAATTAAGGAAATTTCTTATAAAGATTTTGTTGAACATTGTAATAAAGAAAAAATAAAGTTAAATTATAATATAAAATATTATGAAAAAATTTTAGAATTTATTCCAGAATATCAAAAGATATGGGATAAAATAGATTATAATATAATTATACAAGCTGAAAAATTAGAATTACATTCTAAATGGAGATATGAACAAGAAAAAAGAGATAATAAAGGTAAAATGAATGAAGAAAAAATTAGAAAATTTGTGAATCCTTATTTACCATTTATTTCTTTATGTAATAAATTAAAATCAAATTCTAAATTATATTTAAATGAAGAACATAGATTTGTTGATGGTCCAAATTCTTTGAAAGAATAATTATTAATATTGTTTAATAGAAATTAAATAAAAAGGGGGGCTATGGTATAACTAGGTCATTACGTCTGGCTCCAGTCTAAACATTTGGAGCACTGATTCCAATATGATGGAAGATACCAGTTAATGGGGGTTCGAATCCCTCTGGCCCCATAATTATGATTATTTTTTAGATTTTCTATATAATTTAGCTGCTAATGCAACTTCATCTTTTAGCCCAAGACCTATTGCTATTGCTACACCAGCTCCTACTGATGAAATTAATACTAACAAAATATTATTAATTAATGTTGTATTTATATTGACAAGTGGTAATGCTGTTGCTATTGCAATATAAATTACAAAGAAAAATATTCCCTTACCTATAATTCCATTATAAATTATTTTACTTTCATTAAACAGTCTTCTTACATATTCACCTATTGCATATCCAGCAACAAGAACAAGTATAGAACCTATAACTCCTGGTAAGAATCCTAAAATTGCTCCTAAAACATCTACAAGTGTTTTTATACCTAAAGATTCAACTGCAGCTTGAATAAATATTAAATAAATTCCCCATGAAATAATTATAGGTAATATTTTGTAAACACTAAAATGTCTTTTTGATTTAGATTCAAAAATATAATTATCTATTTTTATCCAATCTAAAATTTTTCTGGATAAACGTAAGAAAACCCATCCAACTAACCAACCAATAAAAAGTAATATTACTGCTGTTGTTAAATTTGGTAAAAATTGTATAAAAGATAATCCAATATTAGTTACTGTTTCAGTGACTACCATATAATAAAATAATTTTTATAGTATATAAAAACTTTAATTTATTTGGCTTTGTTGATAAAGTTTGAAAATTTATTACTTTATCAATATTTTTTAATTTTATCAAAAAACCCAATTTATTTATTTTTATTTAAAATTTTAATTACATCATCATCCATTATTTTATTGAAATTTTTATAATTATCTTTTATTTCTGTATTTTCTGATGTTTCTATATAAATTAAATTATCACAAAATGTTTTTATTTTTTCAATTAAATTTTTTGGTAATAATGGTATGGCAACAATAATTTTTTTCGGTTTCATTTTCTTTAAAAATTTTAAAGTTACTTCCATTGTATTTCCTGTTGAAATACCATCATCAACAAGAATTATGTTTTTGTTTTCTACATTTAGAAAATTTCTATTACCTTTATATTTCATATTTCTTCTTTCTATTTCAAGTGATTCTATTCTCAAAATTATTTTTATATAGTCTTCTTTTATATCAAATTTTTTTATTTTTTCATTATCCAAAATAAAAGATCTATCTGGTGATACGGCTCCAATAATAACATTTGAATCTATTTTATCTCTTAATTTTCTAGATAAAATTAAATCTAATTTCAAATTTAATTTATCTGATATTTCCTTTCCAACAATAACACCTCCTCTTGGTATTGCTAAAACAATAAAGTCCTGATCTTTATAATCTAAAAGTTTATTTGATAATTTTATACCTGCTTCTTTTCTATTTTTGAACATCAATATCTATTTACTTTAATATAATTCATTATTATTATGGTTTCTCTTGAGAAAAGTATTAAAAAAATAAAAGATTTAGAAATACAAGGTGCAAATAATATTGCAATATATGCACTCAAATTTTTAAAACAATTTTCAAAAAAGAATGGTTTTGGATTAAAATTTGAAACTGCTTCTTATTTTCTAAAAGAATCTAGACCAACCGCAGTTGTTCTACATAATTGTATAGAAAAATTAAATAAATCTAAATCAATTTCAACAATAAATGAATTAATAAAATTTTTAGAAAATGTTAATGAAAAAGAAATAAAATATTCAGATAAAATAATAAAAAATAATTCTAAAATTATGACATATTGTCATTCTGGTGAAGCTGTTAAATTTATTATTCATAGTTTTAAGAAACATAAAAATAAAATTTCCGTTATAGCATGTCAAACATCACCAAAAGAACAAGGTCTTAAAACAGTTAATGATATGAAAAAATCTAATGTACCTGTTACATTAATCAATGATAATGCTGCTGATTTTTTTATGAAAGAAGTAGATATGGTTATTGTTGGTGCTGATTCATTAAGGAAAGAAGGTTTAGTTAATAAAATTGGTACATCATTAATAGCAAAATCAGCAAAATATCATAAAAAACCTTTTTATGTTATTGCAAATAGTATGAAAATTGATAGAAGGAAAAAATTTAAAATAGAAGAACGTTCACCAAAAGAAATAATTAAAAAATTAATAAATAAAAAATATTCAAAAGGAATTAAAATAAGAAATCCTGCTTTTGATATAACTCCTTGGGAATTTGTAACAAAAATAATTTCTGATAAGGGAATAAAAACTCCAAAACAATTATTGAAATTTAATTAATAATATCAATTTTTGAAGTTTGTTCTATAAATTTTTCCAAAATCTTAGATTTTTTTTCTTCCAATTTTGGTAATTCTTTAATTTTATATAGAAATTCATAATTTAATGGAGGAAGAATATTAGCATTACATATATATTGTTCTTCTATTTCATTATATTTTTTGGAATGATTAATAGGTAAAATATTCATTCCTGTAGAATTTCTAATATATTTTTTTAAATCTTTTTTAGGATTGTTTCCAGTATAATAAACACTAGGTAAATCAAGTTTATTATTTATTTTTTCTAATAAGATAAAATTTGAAAAACTATAATAAAAAATATATCCAATTACTTTTTTAATAATCATAATTAGAAAATTATCATTAAAGGATAAATATTTATTTGATTAATAAAAAATGAATATATGAAGGTTGAATGGTACACTGATTTTGTAAATTATAATTACAAGCCAAAGAAAAATGATTTGGTTTGTTTATATGAATTCAAACCAAGAAAAGGAGTCTCTATAGATGAAGCTGTTGGTAGAATAGCATCTGAAAGTTCTGCTGGTACATGGACAACATTGAATAGAATGCCAAATAGAATGAAAAAAGTTATGGCTATATCTTTTGAAGTCAGAAATAATTTTGTTAAAGTAGCGTATCCTTTTGATTTATGGGAACCTGGAAATTCTCCACAATTATTAAGTGGTATTGCTGGAAATATATTTGGAATGAAAGCTTTAGATAGCCTTAGACTTGTTGATGTTTCTCTTCCACAAGATTACTTGAAAAGATTCAAAGGACCACAATTTGGAATTAAAGGTATAAAGAAAATATTCAAAATAAAAAATAGACCAATTACTGGTGCTGTACCAAAACCTAAAATAGGTTTTAGTGCAAAAGAACATGCAGAAGTTGGTTATGAAACTTGGGTTGGTGGATTTGATCTTGTAAAAGATGATGAAAACTTAACATCAACTTCTTTTAATAATTTTGAACAAAGAGTAAAACTTCTAACTAAAATGAGACAAAAAGCAGAAAAAGAAACTGGTGTTACTAAATCTGCATTAATTAATATAACTGGTGATGTTAGAACAATGGAAAAACGTGCTAAAATGTTACATAATTATGGTTGGGAATATGCAATGGTTGATGTTGTAACAACTGGACCTGCTGCTGTTCAAACAATTCGTGATGTTTGTGGTGATTATAAACTTGCTATTCATGCTCATCGTGCTATGCATGCAGCATTTGATAGAGTTCCTAATCATGGAATTTCTATGTTGTTCTTAGGAAAATTAATGAGAATGATTGGTGTTGATCAAATTCATATTGGTACAGTAGTTGGAAAATTAGTAGGAACAACAGAAGAAGTTACAAATATTCAAAAAGAAATTACAAATAAAATAGTTTCAGAAGAAAAAGATAAAAAAAACATATTTATGTTAAAACAAAATTGGGGTAAATTAAATCCTACATTACCAACTTCATCTGGTGGTGTTCATCCTGGACTTATTCCAGATATTTTAAAAGTTTTTGGAAATGATATTTGTCTTCTTGTAAGTGGTGGAATACATGGACATCCAAAAGGAACAAGATCTGGTGCAAAAGCAGCTATGCAAGCAATAGAAGCATTTAATAAAAAAATAACTTTAGAAGAATATGCAAAAACAAATAAAGAATTGAATGAAGCTCTTGGAAAATGGAAAAGAATGAGGCCAATATAAATGAAACTGAAACCAATTTATCTTAGTTTTAGAGGAAATAAACCTATAGTAACTCTTACAGAAGAAGAGGCAAGAGAATTTGGAGTTAATATTGGAGATAGAATAAAAATAAAATATAACGATATTGAAAAAAATGGTATTGTAAGTATAGTAACAAAACATGTTGAAGATGGAATGATTGGGATTTCAGATCCTTTATGGAGTGAATTTAATTTTAAAGAAAATTCTGAAGTTACTATAACTTTATCTGGTATACCAAAATCTTTGGTTCATATTCGTGCAAAACTTAAAGGTAGAAAATTATCAAAATCGGATATTTTTGAAATAGTTGAAGATGTTGGAAAGGGTAATTTAAGTGATATTGAAATTACTAGTTTTGTTACAACACTTCATAATCAAGGTGGACCAACAATAGAAGAAACATATAATCTTGTAATGGCTATGGTTGAAAATGGTAAAACTTTAACATTTTCTGATGACAATATTGTTGACAAACATTCTATTGGTGGGATTCCTGGAGACAAAACAAGTTTACTTGTTGTTCCTATAATTGCTGCTGCTGGTATTACAATACCAAAAACCTCTTCACGTGCAATAACATCTGCAGCAGGAACTGCTGATAGAGCAGAAACATTTATGCCAGTTACTATAAACTCAGAAAAAATGAAAGAAATTGTTAACAAAACTAATGGTTGTATAGTTTGGGGAGGTTCTATAGATTTAGCACCTGCTGATGATATTTTTATCAAAGTTGAATATCCTATTTCTATAGATCCAATGTTATTACCATCAATAATGAGTAAAAAGAAATCTGTTGGATCAAAGCATCTTCTAATAGACATTCCAACAGGTGTTGGTGCTAAAATGAAAACAATTGAAAGTTCTGATGCATTAGCTAAAGAATTTATTGAACTTGGGAAGAAAATTGGAATTAAAACTGAATGTATAATTACAAAAGGTGACCAACCATTAGGATATGCTGTTGGTTCTGGTTTGGAAGCAAAAGAGGCCTTGGAAGTTTTAATGGGTAGAAATGTGCCAGATGTAATTGATAAAGTATTGAATGTTGCAGGTACTTTACTTGAAATGGCTGGAAAGGAAAATGGTAAAGAACTTGCTTTGGATATTTTGAGAACAGGAAAGGCTGAGAAAAAGTTTCGTGAAATAATTGAATGTCAAGGTGGAAATCCAAATATAAAACCAGAAGATATTGAAATTGGGGAATTTAAATCCGAAATTCTATCCAAAGAAAAAGGTTATGTTACTTCTATAGAATGTTATAAAATAATTACAATGGCAAAATTTGCTGGATCTCCAAAAAACAAGAAATCTGGTATAATAATGAATAAGAAAATTGGTGATTCTGTTGAAAAAGGAGATATTCTTTATACTATATATTCTGATAATATAGGAAAGTTGGAACTTGCAAATAAAATGGCAGATGAAAATTATGGTATTAGAATTTCTGAAAATAAAGAAATGATTATTCATAAAGTTAAAATGTCAGATGAAAATGAAAATGATTTTGTTTTAGAAAGATGAAGGATTTAAATTTAAAAAACTAAGTTTTTTTATGGTATTTGGAAAGATTAAAAATGTAGCTGATAAATTTAAGAAAGATATATTGAAAATAAAAAAAAATGAATTAAAAGCAGAGATTAACACAGCACCATCTCCTGCATTTCCGAATTATAAATCTGTACCTGGACCTAATAGAAATGGTAATGAATTAAATGGTAGTAATTTTCCAATTGGTTCAATAATTAAATGGATTATTTATTTTTGTATAATAGGAATAGTTATTTTTGGAATTAGTATTTTATTTGGATTTGCTCAAGGAATATATACAAATCCGTTAGTACTTGCAATTACTCAATCTATTGGTTTAGATGATAATGTACGAGATGTTGTGGATAATGTTGAAAATACAAAGGATTTAGCAAAATGTTATATTAGTAATGTAAATAAACTAACACAAGTAGGGGATATAAGAACTGGTCAGATAGTTGCTAATCCTTTTAATAATGTGAAGGTAATTTGTGATGAACAACTTGGAAGAACTGCTAAACAAATAGGATGTACTGAATGTTTTGATTTATCTATTAAATCTATACCTAGAATATATTCTGGAACAGATCAAACAATACCAATTAGTTCTACTTTATTTTTATCACCAAATGCATTAAATAATGGTGTAGCAGAATATTGTTATAGTGATTTATTTGGGAAAGAAAATTGTCAGAAATTAACACAACCAACTAATATGAAAATAGAATTTTATGATAGAGTAAAATCAGAAAAAATAACAGATATTAAAGGTACATGTTTTGGTGTTGGTGTTGAAGAATGTAATCCACTTGATCCTAACATATTACCTATTAATTTAATTACTTACTTATCAAGTCAAAATGTTTGTGGACAAAATACTATTGATATTAGAGGTGAATTGTCATATAGATACATAACTGAAGGAAGTAATTTAATTAATATAAGAAAAGAAGGTGTTTTAACTCAAGGTGTATCTAAAAGAGAACCAGTAACTCTTCCAGGACCTGTGAAAATAGACATAATTAGTGATTCTGATACAGGAAAAGGATTTTATGACCAAGAAATTGATATAATTGGTTTTGTTTCTGTAAAGCTTAGAAATAATGGTGTTGGAGAAGCACAAGTTAATAGAATAAAATTAAAACAATTAGTTCCTGAAAATGGTGCTGAAAGAATTCAATTTACAGATTGTGCTGGTCCAATAATTGATTGTAATGAAGATAGTAATGGTGATATTATAATTAATCTTGCTTCAAATGCTAAATTAGATGCAAAACAAAAAACCAGTCAAATAATTTGTACTATGGATCTTTCAAACATAAATGTTGGTGGAGAATTTGCAACTTATATAATTACAGGAGAAGCAGAATATAATTATAAGTTAACAAGAAAAGCAACATCAATAATTGTTGATGATTCAATTGGTAATTGTAATTTAGATTCTACAGTAGAAAGTTCAACATCTAATTTAGATAATGTAAATTCTGACTCTAATTCAATTGATGATCTAATTAATTAAATTAATTAAAAAATATAATAGAAAAACTTTAAAGTGTGAATTAACATTCTATACTTAAGATAAAAATGATTGGAAAAGGTATTGCTGTTTCACAAATTATTCTTCTGGTATTGGGTATATTAGTATTAGCTGTTGTAGCTTTCTTATTATATTCTAATTTTGTTAGTACAGGTGGAACATTAAATGCTGAAACTTGTAGAGCTGAGGCTACTAGATTATGTACTGGATGTCAAGTTGCAAAAGGTAGTGTAGATAATAATTGTGAATTTGATAAATTCTTTAGAGATGAATTAAGTGTATTAGGAAGATGTCTTGAAGATGGTAATTTACCATTTTCAACTGATTTAGGTGATGATACTGGATCAATTACCTGTTCAAATTATGTTGGCGGTTAATTATTATAAATCTTAAAAATTGGTTCTTTTTTTAATACAAATAAAGATTTTAAGATAAAAGGTACTTTTTATACAATTTCTAATTTACTAAAAACTTTATATTGAAAGAATTTAATTATTTTAAGATAAAAATGATTGGAAAAGGTATTGCTGTTTCACAAATTATTCTTCTGGTATTAGGTATATTAGTATTAGCTGTTATAGCATTTTTATTATATTCTAATTTTACATCTACAGGGAATACATTAAATGCTGAAACTTGTAGAGCTGAGGCTACTAGATTATGTACTGGATGTTATATTGGTGGTTCTACTGATAAATGTGAACAAAGTATTACAATAATGGAGAAATGTGATGGTTCAAGTGTATTTTTGAATGGAGAATATATAGATTGTGTTAAATATATTGGTGGTGGTGGATCTAGTAGTGGTTCAAATAATAATGAAGAAGTTACTGATGCTGTTGAAGAAATTACAGATGATGTTGAAGAAGTTAATACTGAATCTGGAACAACAGGTACTGATATAATTCCTGGTGCTAGTGAAGCAGGAAATTAAATATTAATTTGATTTTATTACAAAAATATTACCGAAAATAGGATAAAATAATTTAGATATAATACTATCATCTTCTAAAATTATTATAATACATCTATAATCACCAACCTCTTTTAATTCTAAGTTTGTTGTATATATTGTGTTTTTACCATTTGATTCTATTTCTCTAAATAATTCTGAATGTTGTAAATGTTCTACATAATTTCCAGATTTAGAATAAATTGCAGCTTCATATTGATCTCTATTAGAATTTTGTAAAGATGGTGCTGTTGGATTAGAACATACTAATCTGTTATAGGATTGTTTATCTGTTAATGTAATATTATTAAGTTTCCATTTTATTTCTACAATATCACCAACATTACCATTATTTGGTTTACCATTAATATATTCAATGGATTTAGTATTTGATTGTGTTGAAGTTTCAGTTGTTGAATCTTCTGGTGTTGAAGTTTCAGTTGTTGAATCTTCTGGTGTTGAAGTTTCAGTTGTTGAATCTTCTGGTGTTGAAGTTTCAGTTGTTGAATCTTCTGG
>JABABT010000011.1 GCA_014238095.1 Candidatus Aenigmatarchaeota archaeon | reverse complement strand
TTTTAGGATTTTCAGGATTTTGTTTCTGTTGATTTAATTTGTATTCCAAATTTGATTCATTTGGTGATCTCCATTCATCATTTATAGATTCATAAGCTGGTCCAACACAATAACCACTTGGATCTATCCTCCATTCTTTAATATCAGGCCATCTATTTTTTAAATAAGTAGATTTTTCACTAATTTTATCATATATAAATAAACGAGTATGATAATTATAAATTATATTAAAACTTTTATGTCTATTCTTTAATTTTTTTAATTTAAGACTAGTTATTGCATAATCTGTTTTAGTAAAATTCCTATTTATATCACTCAAACCAGGTAAAATTCCTATTTGATTTTTATATAAAATATATTCTAATATTTTAATATCAAAATCATAAATTTGAAGATTTTGTCTGTTTTCTTGAATAATAGGATTTTTTCTGAATTTTTCAGTTCTTTTGTCTATTAATTTTTGTATTTCATTTTGCATAATTACCATTTTGTTGTTTTTTCGAATGGTTCTAATAATTTAATAGAATTTAATATATTAACTGATTCTACTTTTTTTTGTATTTTTGTTGATATTTCTTGTGGATTAAATTCAAATTCTTCTAAAACTATTATATTTTTCTCATATATTTTTGAAGATATTATACCATTTTTTGGGCAATGAATTTTATCTTTTATTCTAATAGCATAAAAATTATTATTATCATTCATATATTGAAATCTTAATATATGAGGTTTTGAATATAATTCTTTTTCTGATTTTTTTGTTGGAATTATACTATTAAGTCCAATTATTTTTCTTGTATCATAAATATGAGTCTGAACAACATTATCTAAATAGTCTGGAGGGTAATCTAAAATTGTAAGACATGCTTTAAGTGAATCGTTTGAAGAATCTTCTAAATATTTATTGTATTTATTTTTAATTCCACAAAAATATTCTCTATCTTTTGATATATTTTTATATTCTTTTTCATCCCATCTTTCCATTTTATCACTTAAAATATATGAATAGTTAAAAATTTAAATGGAATTTTAAGTGATAAAATTTAAATAATATGTAAAATACAATTAACAAGAAATTGATATTTTTATAGGAGATATGTTATTCCTTGGAATTCTTAATATATTTTTGGTCTCGAATTTTATATTATTATAATTAGATAATTGAATATTTCCTATTTTATTTGGATATATTTTTAAATCGGTATAATTACTTTCATAATATACATCATTTATTGATATTAAAATTTCAGATCCTAAAATATTATTTTTATAATCTAAATTTTTTAATGATAAATAAATTATTTTACCATCTGAAGAACATGAATAATAAAAAATATTAAATTGTTTGTCTATTATAGAAGAAATAACACTATTAACATATACAGATGTTGCTGAAATAATAAATATTGTAATAGATAACATTATTAAAATTCCTATAAGTTTAGATATTCCTTTCATAAAAATAATTATTATAATAAACATATATACATTTTTTTAATTATTTTATCTAATTAAAATTTCAATAAAAAATTTATTATTTTTATTGAAATTGAATAAATTTAAAAAATATTTTAATTTTTAAATAATTAAAAATTAATTTATTTTACTAATTTAGCCTTAATTGATGTTATTGTTTTTGTAATTATTTTATATAATTTATCTTCTTTCTTTTTCATTATAATTAATATTAAAATAAATATAAATAATTATACTTTTTAATAAATATATTATATATTTTCAAAACATTTTTCAGAACAACATCCTTTTAATTTTTCTAAACATTTTTTACAAGAAATAAATCTTTTATCACATTTTGATATTTTACAATTATTATAATCAGCAGATTTTATATTACATAAAAAACACTCACTAATTAATTGATTTTGATTTTTTGGATCAATATCAACAAATACTCTATTATCAAAAACAAAACATTTACCATTCCAATGATTATTACCAACAATTTTTCCATAGTTTAATATTCCATCTTTTAATTGTTGAACATTTTTAAAACCTTTTTTTATTAAAAATGCCGATCCCTTTTCACATCTTACACCACCTGTACAATATGCAACAATTTTTTTATTTTTCATTCCATTTATTTGATTAATATTATTATGTAAATCTCTAAAATTTTCAATATTTAATAATATACTATTATCAAAATTTCCTATATTTGATTCATATGAATTTCTCATATCAACCATAATAAAATCTTCATTTGAATCAAATAATTTCTTCAATTCTTTTGCTTCAATAAATTTACCTGCTTTTTTAATATCAACATCTAATCTACTTGTAACAATTTCTTTTTTTATTTTAACTTTTAATTTTTTGAAACTATGAGAATCTGTAATACCTGATTTAAATATTATATTGGAAAATTTAATATCCTTTTTTAAAAAATTCTTAAATTTTTGTATATTTTTAATTTCACCTGTAATACATCCATTTATTCCTTCTTTTGCTAAAATAATTGTACCTAATATATTAAAATTTTCACAATTTTCTATGAATTTTTTTCTTAATTTATTAAGATTCTCTAATTCTACATACTTGTAAAATAATATGTTTATCATAAAATTTATTATTTTTTTATATTTTTAAAAATTTTCTATTTTTTCTTCATATTCAAAGAAATAGAATTTATACAATATCTTTTACCAGTATTAGTTGGTCCATCATTAAATAAATGTCCCAAATGTGAACCACAATTTTTACAAGTTACTTCTATTCTATTCATACCAAGACTTGAATCATTGTTTTCCTGTATATTATTGTTATTAATTGCTCTTTGAAAGCTTGGCCAACCTGTACCTGAATCAAATTTATCATCAGATTTGAATAATTCTGATCCGCAACAAGAACAAGTGTAAATACCTTCTTCTTTACAATCAACATATTTACCTATAAAAGGTAATTCTGTACCTTTATTTCTACAAACTTCATATTGTTCTTTTGATAATTTAATTTTCCAATCTTTTTCATTCATATTTTCCATAATATTATTAATTTTTATATATTAATTACATTAAATCATATTAAATCATATTATATTATGAAAAAAACAAAAATCATTTCTACTTTAGGTCCTTCTACTTGTTCAGAAAAAACTATTATGGATATGGCAAATTCTGGTATGAATATAGCTCGAATTAATATGAGTCATACTAATTCAAAAAAATTTTTTGAATATACAAAAATAATAAAAAAAGTTAATAAAAAAATAAAATTTCCTATTCCAATTTTATTTGATTCACAAGGTACTGATGTTAGAATTCAGGAATTAAAAACCTCATTAAGAATAAAAAAAGGAGAAATGATTGAAATTGGAATGGACAAAAATCATAATTCTAAATTTAAAAATTTTACAATAAATATCAATATTTTCAAAGGTTTAAAAAAAGGAATGGGAGTTACTATTGATGATGGGAAAATAGAAATTATTGCAGAAAAAATTTATAATAATAGAGGAATATTTAAAGTAATAACTAGTGGAATTATAAAAAGTAGAAAATCTATAAATTGTCCTGATTGTGATATTGATTTTGAAGGTATTACTCCAGAAGATTATAAACAAATAAAATTTGCATTAAAAAATGGTGCGGATATAATAACATTAAGTTTTGTTAGAAGTAAAAAAGATGTATTTAAAATAAGAAAACTTATAGAAAAGGTAAAACTTAAAACTCCAATAATTTCAAAGATAGAAGATAAAATTGGATTGAAAAATATTGATGAAATTATAGATGCTTCTGATGGTATAATGATTGCTAGAGGCGATCTTGGTGCTGATGTTGCTATTGAAGATATTCCATTTGTCCAAAAAAAAATAATTGATAAATGTATTTTAAATGGAAAACCTGTTGTAGTTGCTACTCAAATGATGGAATCAATGATAGAAAATCCTAATCCAACAAGAGCAGAAGTTTCAGATATATCAACAGCTGTTTTACAAAAAACTGATTTAATTATGTTATCTGCTGAAACAAGTATTGGAGAATATCCAATTAGATGTGTTCAAAAAATGACAAGAATATGTGAAAGATCTGAAATAGAAAATGATTTTGATTTTGAAAAATGTTCTATAAGTAATAAAGATATAAGAGAAGAAATAACTTTATCATCATCTAGACTTGCTAGTGATATTGGTGCTACTGCAATAATAGTTTTTACAAAAACTGGTCAATTAGCAAGACTTATTTCTAAAAATAGACCAACTACACCAATTTTTGCATTTACAGAAGATGAAAATGTACAAAAATCTCTTGTTTTATCTTATGGAGTAATACCATATAAAACAAAATTAAATAATATACACGGAAATACAAAAAAAGCAATTAAAGAATTGAAAAATGATGGTTTTATCAAAAAAAATGATTTTGTAATAATAATTTCAGATGTTTTTAAAAATCATGAAAATAGTCAATTGATTGAATTAAAAAGAATTTGAAGCGTATTTAAGTTTATTTTTTTAAATATTATAATGCAGGTTTTAGATGGATTATATAATAAGGAATTTAGAGAAAGAATAAACGAAAAAATTGATAAATTTGGAGAATTATATAAGGAAAATCATAAAGGTCTTAATGTTGATTATTTATTGAAATCTGTGAAAAATATTAATTCTTTGTCAATTCAAGAAGTTAAAAAGGAAGAAATGAATGATATTGTATCTGATAGAATAGTTTATAGTAACATATATGATATTGTTAAGAATGTTATTAAAAAATCACAAAAAGAAAGAAAAAATACATTAAATTTAATAAAAGAATATTTACCTAAAAATAAAGATATTTTAAAACATTTTTTTGGTAGTGGTTGTTATATGAGAGCAACATTTCTATTTAGTGATAAATATTATAAAAAAATTGAAGATGAATCTTGTAAAGTTGTTGAATATGTAAAAAGTAATAGAAAAATCCTAAAGATAAATAGAGGAAATTATGAAAAAAATATTAATGACTTAGAATATGAGAATGAATTAAAAATACTAAAAAATATATTATTGGAAAATGATAAAGAAAATGGAAAGAAAATATTTTATAAAAAGAATTTAATTAAATAATATATATTTAAGTTTATTTTTTCAAATAATATAATGCAAACTTTAGAAAATGGAAATAAAGGATTTATGGATGATGAATATTTCTTAAATTTGGAATTTGAAGAAAAAGTTAATAGAAAAATTGATATATTTGAGGGTTTTTATAAGGAAAATCATAAAGGTTATGTTGTTGATGGAATATTGAAATCTGTGAAAAATATTAATTCTTTGTCAATTCAAGAAATTAAAAAAGAAGAGAAAAATGGAATAATAGCTGAGAAAATAGCTTATAATAATCTTTATAATTTGGTTTATAATGTTGAAAAATATTTTATTAATGATGGTGAGGAAAATGATGAAATAGATTTAATAAGAAAATATTTACCTAAAACTGAAGATATTTCAAAATGTTTTAAATTCGGTAAAAATATAGAAGGGAAAAAAGATGAAGTTTATAATAAAAAAATTAATAGTGAATCTAAAAAGATTTTTAATTATATAAAATCAAATAAAAAAGAAATAGTTGGAAAAATACGAACATATAAACAATTTGATAATTCGATTATTGTATTAAACTATGAAGAAGATTGTAAAAAAATAAGGAAAAATGAAATATATGAAGAAAATAAAAAAGAAATAGAAAAAAATAAAAAATTATCAATATCCTATTTCTTTAAAAAGTATTAATAGGTTTTAAAAATCCACATAATTTACCATTTTTAAAAATATTTACGCGTACTTTTTTAATTCCACGATCTTCAAATAATGATATTTCTGCTCTAGCTACTTGGTTAATTATATATCACCTCCATTTAATGCTACAACATTTATGTAAATAGAGTTTCTTGGATTATTGAATTTTATAATGTTTTCTGGAAAGCTTGTCCAACAGGATCTACAAAATATTCTATTTTTTCCGAAACCATCTATAAATCTAGAAACTCTTTCTGATTTACATGTTATGCATCCTTTCGAATTCATAAAACAAAATTAAATTATACACTTGTATTACTTTCATAGCAGTAGATTTCCGGTTCTACAATTGATTTAGAAACTTTGATAAATATTTAGATGGTATTTTACCACCAGATGCAGCTTCATGTCCACCTGCATTTGCATTTGGAATTCCTTTTATAGATTTCTTAGCAAGTTTATTTAAATTTGTTTTATTATTTTTACCTCTTCTAAAACTTATAGAAAAATATTTTCCAGATTTTTGTGAAAAAATAATAATATTTTTTTTATAAAACTGAGTTAAATAACCAGATAAACTTGATTTAATAGAAATTTTTGAATTAATTTCATAATAAATTATTTTTTTCTTAATTATTTTTTTGTTTTCCTTAAAATCTTTAACACATCTATGAAATTCTTTTTCTACTTTACTATACCATAAAAGTAAATTTTTTGTATCTTTATTTTTAATCTTTAATACATAATCTGGAAAATCTGATTTTATTAAAATTTTTAAAACTTTTGAAGCTCCTTTTTTACCAGCAATTACTCTTGCACTATTAAATATTATTGAAATTAATCCAATTTTTGAATTATTAAAAAGTTTCTCTTCAACTATTTTTATTTTTGTTTTATCAAAAGTATCAAGTAAATCTTTATGATTTTTTTTAATATAATCAAATAAATCTTTTGAATTTGAAATTCCATGATCTGATAAAACACCAACAGCAGCAATCCATGCAACATCTTTTATGTTTCCTAATTTTTCATAAATCTTGTATGTGATATAACTTACTGGCATATAGATCATTTTATCAAAATCTCGTGGATTTGAATAAGTTATTTTTTTTAATTTTAAAGGTTGATGATGATCAATTATTAAAGTTTTTTTCTTTGATAAAAAAGACTCAACTTTTTTAGAACTTAAATGTGCTATATCAACAATTATTATATAATCTGGATTCTTTTTTTTAATTCCATCTATATCTTTTTCATTTACTGCAAAATTATCTTCTGTAACAAAAAAACTAGAATTTATTTTATATATTTTTTTTAATAATTTATAAATTACAACTGCGGAACATATAGTATCATTATCATGTCCGTATACAATTACAACTTTTTTTTTTGGATTTATTTTTTTAATAAAATTTATTGAAGATGTTATTGTTTTATTCACTATTTTTTCATTCATCATTATTAAATTCCTCTTTCATTTTTTGAGTTATAGATTCCATTTGTTCTGGGTTTAAAACAATTTTTGATTGTGTTTCATTTTTTGTAATTGTATGTGTATGATAATGAAAAACCATTTGTCCTGCTGCTTTTCCATTATTTTGTATAACTTGTATTCCAGAAGGATTAAATATTTTTTTCTGGATTCTACAAACTTTCTTTGTTAGTTTACATATTTCAATAAGTATTTCTTCTGGAATATCATGAATATTTTCATAATGTTCTTTTGGAATAATTAGAGTATGTCCAATTCCTATTGGATTTATATCAAGGAAAACTAAAATTTTATCATTCTCATAAATATTATGAGATTTAGCATTACCACTAACTATTCTACAAAATATGCAGGGCTGGGAATCTTGTTCCAAAATGTTCAAATCCTAAATTTTAAAATTTAAAATTTTATCCGAATAAGGAACTTAATCCCGCGGCTGCTTCTTCTGCTTTATTTGCATCTTCTTCTGGATCTTCTTTCTTTGCTTCTTTTTCTTCAGTTGGTGCTGATGTCATTTGAACTGCTGCTTGTGATATAGCTTCGTCAATATTGACTCCATCAAGTGATGCTACTAGAGCTTTGATTTTTGTATCTTCAACAGAAACTCCTATTCCTGTTAATACTTTTTTCAAATTCTCTTCATTCACTTCTTGTTTCGCACTATGAAGTAAAAGGGCTGCATAAACTTCTTGCATTTTAATTTCCTCCTTGTTTTGATTCAACTTTTAATTCTTCCTTACTTTCTTCTTTATTTTCAGATGTTGATTTATCTGATTTTACTTCTTTTTGTTCAGAAGTATTTTCTTTATTTTCAACTTTAGTAGGAAGTTTTGAATTCAATGCTTGGGCTTCCATGTTTGCTTTGACAAGTAAAATACCTATATTCTCTTTTGTTGGATATCCAACAAAAACTGTCATATTAACAGCTTGTTGATGTGCTTGAATTGTTTGGTTAATATAACCCTCACCTGCAAGAGATAAAATATCTTTAGGATAAATTATTCCATCATCATATATAGAAACTATATTTAGTCCAACTTTCATAGGTTGAATTTTTAATTTTCTTAAAATATTTGCTAAATTTTCTGAAATAACATCTCCAGAAACTGCAACTACTTTATCTTTTTTGATTGCAATTTTTCCATTATCTACACCAGTAGGAATTTTTACCTTACTAAATTCTGCAATTGCTGGACCTGGCATCAAATCTGTAGGTCCTGCATTAACTTCAATTTCATTTTCAGTAATATCACCTGCTTTTGCATAATTTGGTGATTTTAATTTTGAAGCCTTTACATAAAATTTAAAAGGATTTATTTTTGAAAAAATTAATAATGGTTGTATTGGCATATCTTTTATAATATCTTTTATCTGTTTCTTTTTTGATTTTTCTAAAGCATGTAAGAATATGGATTTTTTAATACTCAAAAATTCTGTTTCATTTCTAAGTTGTTTTTGTATTTCTTGATATTGTTTTGAAGGAATTTTAAACATATCAAGAACTCCAATTATATATGATTCATCTATTTTTTTTGTCAAATTTTCTACTGCTTTAATTTTTGATTTTTTTACCATTTTAAAATACCTCTAACCTAATAGGTTTTGTCATTGTCATTTTCAAAAAGACCTTATTAATATTTGATTTTCCTCCAGGTAATTTTGTCTCGACAAATTTTAAAAGTGATTCTATATTTTCTGATATATCTTCTTCACTCATTTTATCATTACCTACAATTGATTGAATCATTGGATCTTGTTTCATTTTTATTCTAGTTGAATTTTGTGATGATAATATTTGACTTTCATAATCTTCTGACAATAATTTTGGAATCTTTCCTCTTGGACCTAACATTGTACCAAGAGTTCTTGCTATTATTGGCATAAGTTTTGCTTCTGCAAAAAGAAAATCTGAAGAATTTATAAATTTCTTTGCTGTTCTTTTATTTTTTCCTAAATTATTTATATCGTTTGTTTGTAAAACTTTTGCATTATTTGAAGAATTTGTATCTGAAAAAATAACAACATTTGCTTTTTTCCCTCTACCTTTTGGTAATTGGAAACTTACATCAAATCTATTTTCTGGTTTTTTAGCATCTATTTCTTTCAATGTTATAATTAAATCATAAGTTTGTGTGAATTTTCTAACTTTTATATCTTTTTTTAATTCTTGTATTACTTTTGCTATTTTTTCATTCATTTTAATATTCCTCCTGTATCTAGACAGTCTAACGGATATATTTATTATTATTAGTATATATTTAAATTTGTCTATTAGATAATTGTTAACTTTTTAAAAAATATAAAAAAATAAATATTTAGATATTAATTTTATATTATGTATATAATATTATTAAAATTTCCAAAGAAAACTCCAGCGTTGATAGTAAAAATTAATAGAGAACTTAAAAAAATGAACGCAAAAAAAATACAAAATTCAGTTTGGAAATCAGAAAATTTAAAAGGATTAACAAAAATAGCTGTTTGGATTAATAATGCTGGTGGAAAATCAAGAATAATAGAAGAAAAAATTGTTTATTGAATTATATTATCATGTTTTCCTTCGTTTATTTCTTTTACAATTTCAACTGCTTTTTTACCTTCAATTGTAATTGGCATTGATGCACATGTTCCAACAATTTGTTTCACTGATGCTTTCAATGTTTTACAAAAAAGAACATGTTGTTTCATTTTAGCTATTTTCACAATTTGATCCATTTTAATATCTGCTATTGGTGTTTTATCTATTTCTTCTACACCTTCAGGTGTTTTTGTTGAAGCAAATTTTGCTAATTTTAAATCAAGTTCTTTTTTTATTAAAGCTGAAACTGGTGGTGTTCCAATTATAATATCAAATGTTTTATCAGAAGGATCCATTTCGATTTTTACTGGAATTTGCATTCCTTCATAATCTTTTGTCTTATCATTTATTGACTTGAAAATTTCACCTGTATTCATTTTCAATGCTGATAATTTTGGTGCTGAATTAGGACCTGGACTTGCTTTTCCTCCTTGTATTAATAATTCTAATGTTTGTTTTTTTGTCATATTAATCATTATTTGACTTTTCTAATACTTTTATAAATTCTACTGATATTGTTATTGGTATTGGTACTGCAGATTCTAAAAGTTCCATTGTTATTTCTCTTTTATCTTTATCAAATTTTGTTATTTTTCCTCTTTCTGATTTAAAAGGACCTCCAACAACTTCAATAATATCTCCAATATTTATTTTTACCTCAACAGTTTTTGGTTGTAAGTATCTTTCAATTTCTTGTATTTTAATTGGTTTCTTAATCATACCACGAAGATGTGGTACATCAATTATAGCCATTTCAATAGCTTTTAAATTACCTTCAACAAAAACATATCCTTTAATTTCCTGTGGATGAATAAAAGAATCAACATCACTAAGACCTATTTTCTTTACATTACTAATCATATTTTCTATAACTATATTCTCCCTCCCTACAACTGTTTTAACTGCATATATGTCTGTCATAATAATCTATCCTATAAATAATACTGATATCATATAAGTAATTGATCCAATTATACCAATTATACCAATACCTAAACCACACATTTTTGATATTTTTTTGAATTCATCCATATTTGGTTTTCTAGCCACTTGTAATACTCTTTTCCATGCATGAATTCTTTCTACTACCACTTCATTTAGATTAATCATACTTAACGAATTAATTTCGAAATTCTAGTTTATATTCTTAACTAGAATTCAATCAACGAATTCTACACCAAGTAATTTTTCCATATCATGCTTTTCAGATGTTTGAGGATTTTTATCATCTGGGAAAATTTTACTATATTGTACTCCTGTTATTACAATCATTACACGAATTGATTTACCTAATGATTTATCAATTGAAGCTCCCCAAATTATTTTTGCATCTTTGTCAAGATTATTTGAAATTGTTTGAACAATGTTTTGAGCTTCACGTATACTAATATTTTCTCCACCCATTACATTAACTAATGCTCCAGTAGAATTTTTAATATCCACTGAAAGTAACGGATTGTTTAATGCTTTTTTAACTGCTTCAGAAGCACGGTTCTCAGTAGAACTTTCTCCAATACCTATCATTGAAATTCCAGAAGATTTTATTACTGTTCTTAAGTCTGCAAAATCAAGATTAACAAGTCCTGGTTTAGTAACCAATTCTATAATACCTTTTACAGAATCTACTAATATTTCATCTGCAATTTTAAATGCAGATTCAATAGAAACATCTGGAACAACTTCTAACAATCTATCATTTGGAATAATAATCAAACAATCAACTGCAGATTGTAAATTATCAAATCCTATTTTTGCATTTTTGATTCTTCCACGTCCTTCCATTGTGAATGGTAATGTTACTATTCCAATAGTAAGAGCACCAATTTTTTTAGCCTCTGTTGCAACAATTGGTGCTGAACCTGTACCAGTTCCTCCACCCAATCCACAAGTTAAAAATACTAAATCTGAACCCTGTAATACTGTTTTTAATTCTTCTTTACTTTCTTTTGCTGATTCCATTCCAATTAATGGATTTGCACCAGCTCCAAGACCTAAAGTTAATTCTTTTCCAATCAAAACTTTTCTATCAGCATTACTATGAAGTAAATCTTGAGCATCAGTATTTACAACAATTGTTTCTACACCCTCAATTCCAACTTCATTAAGTCTTGTAATTGTGTTGTTTCCAGCACCACCACAACCAACTACTTTTATTTGGGTTTTATTTGACTCAATTAATTCTAATAATTCCTGATTATCTTTGTTGTTAATTATTTTATTTTTATGTTTTTTTAATACCATAATTTTCTAAATTAATTAAGATTTTATTAAATAAAAAGAATGTTATTCTATTCTTTATTTTCAGATTTTGTTTTTCCATCAAATTCTTCAATAAATTTTATTTTTGTAATATCATTTATCCATTTTACAATTAATTCTGCAATTTTTTCTTTAGTTTTATTATTAATATCTTGACTAGTTACTGAAATTTCAGCAATTTTATCAATTATTTTTATGTTTATATTTTCAAATTCAATTGATGTTATAAATTGAATAATAGATTTTATTTTATCTATATTATCTGTTATTTGTTTTTTTACTTCTAAATCATATTCTAAAACTTTTCCTGCTAATGGATGATTAAAATCTACACGTATTCTTCCACCATCAACACTAAGAATTTTTCCACGTATACCTTGAACATTTACATATGCTCCAGGTACTGGAGCTACTTCTTGATCTTTAAAACTTGCTAATGGTATTGGTCTTACTAATTTAGGTATTCTTGGACCAAATGCATTATCAGGTTCAACTAATATTGTTTTTTTATCTCCAACTTTCATCTTTTTTAATTCATCATCAAGACCTTTAATAGTAAAATTAGCACCAACAACAATGTTAACTGGTTTATAACTTACTTTTGGATTATATACATCAGATTTCTTTGCAATTTCTTCCATTGTAACATCAAAAATTTCACCAGATTCTTTTAATCTTCCTACATAATCAATTGAAATAAATTCTCCTAAATTCATAACAAAACTTGAAAAAGAAAGCATTTATAATTTTAGAATATTATAAAAATGTATGGGAATAGCAATTTTTGGGCTATTTCGGAAAGTCCAACAAGTAATCAAAAGAAGGAAATTAGAACCTAATTTATCAGAAGTTCAAAATAAACCAGTTAAAATTTTTGATACATTTTTAGAGAAAGCAAAAAATAAAAAAATAGAATACGATGAAATTAAAGATTTAGGAAATACAAGTTTTTGGAATGATACAAATGTTAAAGAAAATAAATTAATTGAAGAAAATTATGAAGAAAATAAATTAGTTGATGAAGATGATGAAATAAATAAATTAGTTGATGATGATGAAAAATTACCAGAAGAAAATGTTGGAAAAAATAATGAAGATAATGTTAAATTTTTGAATGAATTAAAAAATGAAAAAGAAGCTAAAGATAAATTAGTTAAAAGTTTGATGAAATTCTAAATGCAGGAGGTGGGATTTGAACCCACGTAAGCACTAAGCTAGGGGATTTCTTATATCATATTTTATCAATACTTAAGTTGCGATAACTTAAGTCCCCCGGAATTGACCAGGCTATCCGACCCCTGCAACTCTATAAAATTATATGAATATATTAATTTATTATTTTAATTTTTTTAATTCTTTCTCTAATTGTACCATTTTTTCGTTTAAAATATTAACAGATCTTAAAACAATTTCTTTTACTGGAATTCCACAAATTGATTCAACATTAAATATGAAACTATCTTTTTTGTTATTTAATTTATAACCTACAACTGCACCTTGCCATTTAGTATGATCTTTTCCAAGACCTAACATAGCAGTAGCCTCAAATTCAACTGATTCATTTTCATTAAAAAGTTCAGTTAATGGAATTTTATCAAAAACTGGTTTTACACTTTTATCACTAGATTTAAAATCACCTGAATAAATAATTGCAGGACCTTTTTTCTTCAAAACAAGTTTTGTAACATTTTTTCCTTCTTTGTCACCTTTTCTTTCTTCTGATGTTGGAAGAGAATATGCTTTTTCATCAAATGTTAATGGTATCATTCCAATTCTATTTGCTAAAACCTCATCTGTAATAGATGAATCATTTATCTTAAAATCAATATATTCAACAGCCATTGTTGGAATTTCACTTATCATTATTCTTCTTAAAGCAGAAGCGAATGCTGGTTTAATTCCATCTACAGAAAATTTTATTGAATTATTCTGTTGTTCTATAATTTTTATATCCATACTATTATCATTGATGAACTAATATATTTAAAGATAATTATATTTTAATAAGAAATTTTTAGTTTTATTATATTTATTAATTATTTTATAGGATGAAAAATTATACTCTTCTTCCTCTACGTCCACCTTTTGCTGTCATTTTACCATGAATTATTGGAGTAACATCCTCAATCATTCCAATTCTTAAACCAGCCCTAGCAATAGCTCTTATAGCTGGTTGTGCTCCTGCACCAGGTGAACGTGATTTTGTTCCACCCCAAGCACGAACGCGTATATGAACACCACTAATTCCTTTTGCAATTGCAGTTTCGGATGCTTTTCTAGATGCTTGCATTGCAGGAAACGGATTTCCACCTTCTCTTGATTTATCAGTCATCATACCTGCTGAATAACGAGAAACTGTTTCAGCTCCTGTAATATCTGTAATATGAATTAATGTATTATTTGATGTACTAAAAATATGAGCTATTCCCCATTTATTTTCACTTATTTTTGGTTTTATTAATTTTCTAATAGGTTCTGTTACTTGTTTATTTTTCTTTGGCATTTAATCACTCTTTTTTTTCTTCAATTTCTATTTCTTTTACTGTTGTTGGTTTGTTATTTGTTTGAATTTTATTTTTAGCTGTTAAATAAATATTAATTTTTGATTCTTCTTCTCTTGAAACTAAATAACTTGGATATGTAATTTTTCTATCATGTATTTTTACATGACCATGAACAATCATTTGACGTGCATTTTTTACTGTGTTTGAAATTCCTTTTCTTTCTAAAACTGTTTGTAATCTTCTTTCAAGAAAATCAGAAACAGTTAAAATTAAAATATCATCTAAAACAGCTTCTTGTGTTAATATTCCCATTCTATAAAGTTTATCAAAAATTAATTTCTCTTCTTGTGGATTTGGATTAGCTGCAAATTTTCTTGCTAATCTTCTGAATTTTCTTAAATTAGATTCTGCTCTCCAAAGTTCTTTTTTATTTTTCAAGCCAAAATTATTAACAATTTTTCTTTCTTCTTCAATTCTTTGTTTGTCAAAAGGTCTTGATGGAGTTTCATATTTTCTTTTTAAATATCTCATTTAATCACTTACTTTTTATCCTTAGATTTTTGACCAGATGCTGCTCTTACTGATTTTCTTAAAACACCAACACTTCTTCCCTTTTCACGGAATTTTGATCTTGTTCTTTGACCACGTACTGGTTGTCCATGCATATGTCTCCATCCTCTATATGTTTTCAATTTAATCATACTTTCAATATCAAATTTAGTTTGGACTTGTAAATCTGCTCCAACAAGATGATTATCTTCACCTGTTTTTGGATCTTTTTGTCTATTTATCATAAATTTTGGAATTCCGTATTTTGTTGGATTTTTTAGAACATCTTCAAGTTTTTTCAATTTTTCATCATCAAAATCTTTTAAAGGTTCTTTTGGATCAAATCCTCCAACAAGACAAACAGCTTTTGACAAAACCCAACCAATTCCTTTTATTTTTGTTATAGCTAATGAAACAGGTTTATCTCCATTTATATCACTTCCAGCAAAACGAATTATAGTATAGTTTGGTCCCTGACTACGATTTTTAGCAATTGTTGCTTTTTCTATTTTTTTGGAATCTTTTTTTTCTTTAGCTAAAGCTTTCCTTTTCTCTGCTTCAGGGTCTTTTATGCTTTTTCCTGATCCACCCATATTATCACATCATTATTAGAAGTAGAGTATTTTTAAAGATTGTTTTATTTTGAAATTTATTTAAAAATTTTAAATTTTAGAAATTAATTTTATTAAAATATGGACCGGACGGGATTTGAACCCGTGGCCTCCCGCCTGCCAGACGGATATTATACCAGACTTAACTACCGGCCCATTAACTTATAAAATAAATCTTAATTTAATAAATTTAACAAATTATAGTTTTACTGAATTTTATTCAAAATATAAAAAATTATTTTGCTCTTGTCCATTTTAATTTTTTAGGAACACGTCCCATTAAGAAATTTTTCTCACATTTAGATTTACAAAAATTACTAACTTTACCTTTAATTTCTACATACATTTTACCTGTTCCTTGTTCTATTTCATTTTTACAAAATGTACACTTCATTTAAATCACTTAGGAGAATTTTCCTACATTCTCCATTTCTGTTTCTCTTAAAAGTAATATATCTTTAACTTTTATTGAACCGACAACATTTCTAGTTAATATTTTACCTTTATCTGGTCCTTCAAGAACACGACAACGAACTTGAATAACACCACGAACTCCACTTCTTCCAAGAATTTGTAAAACTTCTGCAGGAAATGATTCATTCATAACCATTTATAATCACTTCTTTGCAATAGATATACTAGAAATAATATCATCAAAATTATTATTTTCTTTTCCAATATCTGTAACTGCACATGCAGCCATTGGAACATCAATTCCAGTAGCACGTCCTATTTCTTGTTTTGTAGAAATAAAAACATAAGGTACTTTCTTTTCGTCACATAATGGAGGTAGATGCATAACAATTTCTTCAGGTTCTATATCTTCAGCAATAAAAACTATTTTTGCTATTGATTTTTCAACAGCTTTAGTTGTTTCATTTGTACCCTTTCTAATCTTTCCAGAATTCTTAACAGCTTCTAATAATTGAAGAGCCTTTTCTGCTAATTCTTTTGATACTGTGTAGTTCACATATGCTTTACTCATGTTCATCACTTCTTAATTCAAATGAATAATGGAAGTTAATTTAAATAGTTTATTATTT
>JABABT010000010.1 GCA_014238095.1 Candidatus Aenigmatarchaeota archaeon | reverse complement strand
TTTTGGTTTTATTTCTAAACTATCTGTATTAAATGATTTTTCTAGTGAAGGATATTTTTTTCTTTTATGTTTTTTATCTGACATAATTTACATTTCATATCAATAATATTTAAAATTGTTGATAAAGTAGTTAATTTTTAGACTTTATCAACAAAGCCTCTACAATCAAAACCTTTAAAAACCTTTAATTTTAATTTATTTCTTACGTTGCCGTTGGTAATGTAATCTATAGAAATAATGGTGAAAATTATAAAGAATTCTATAAATAACAAATCAACAAAAATAAATAATAATTATATCTATAGCAATTTTAAATATTCCCAAGTTTTAGAAAATGAATTAATAATAAATTAGGTTTTTAAATGGCCGATTTTAACATTTCAAAACACAATATAGTTCCTAAACATGAAATATTAACTTCTGATCAAAAAAAAGAAGTTTTAGAAAAATATGGAATTACATTAAAACAATTACCAAGAATTACTGATAAAGATCCTATGGTAAAATTATTAGAAGCAAAAATAGAAGATGTGTTAAAAATAACAAGAAAAAGTGAAACTGCTGGTGAAAGTATATATTATAGAGTTGTAGTTAAGGGTAAATGATTATGGAAAATAAATTTGTAAAAATGATGGAATCTTTCTCAAAAGATAAAGGATTTGTAAAATTTCAAATAGAATCTTATAATGAATTTATTATAAAAAGAGTTTCAAGAGTATTACAAGATATTGGAACAATAAAACCTGATGTACCTGATTTAGGAGATTTCCAAATTAAATTAGGTGAATTCAAAATTGGTTCTCCATCTCTAAAAGAAGCAGATGGTTCTGTAAGAGATATTTTACCAAACGAAGCTAGAATAAGAAATCTTACTTATTCTGCTCCTATGTATATTGAAATGACTCCAATACTAAATGGTATTGAAAGTGAATCTGTTGTTGTTAATTTTGGTGATTTGCCTGTTATGATAAAATCAAATATTTGTCCTTTATCAATGATGAATAAAGAAGAATTAATAAAATCTGGAGAAGATCCTGATGATATGGGTGGTTACTTTATTGTAAATGGTACTGAAAGGATTCTTGTTTTGGTTGAAGAAATTGCACAAAATAGAATTATAAACGCAAAAGTAGATGGGGTTTCTAATGTAACTGAACTTGCAAGAATACATTCTGAAAAAAATGGTTATGTTCAAAGACATCTTTTAGAAAGAAAAAGAAATGGTTCAATAACAATTAGTTTTGCTAATCTAAATAAACTTCCTGTTGCTATTTTATTAAAAGCATTAGGAATTTTAAATGATAAAGAAATTGTGGAAACAATATCAAATGATCCAGAAGTAATGGAAGGATTTTATACAAATTTATATGAAACTGAAATAACAACTAAAGATAAAGCACTTGAAACTATTGGAACTCATATGAAAATTCCACAAGAACAATATAAAATTGAAAGAGCATCAAAATTAATTGATAGATATCTTTTACCTCATTTAGGACAAGATTCAAGTTCAAGAAAAGAAAAAGCAGTTTTTATATCTAAAGCTGTAAATAAAATATTAAAATTACATTTAGGTAAAATAAAGGAAGATGATCTTGATCATTATGCAAATAAAAGACTTAGATTAGCAGGAGATTTATTAGAAATTTTATTACGTTCAATATTACTTGGAAAATGGGGATTAATTACAAGAATAACTTATAATTATCAAAAACTTACAAAAAGAGGAAGACTTCCACCAATGCAAGCAATTGTAGAATCAAATGTATTAACAAATCAACTTACATCTGCATTAGCAATTGGATCATGGGTAGGTGGAAGAACTGGTGTAAGTCAAAGATTAGAAAGAGGAAGTTATATCAAAACAATATCTCATATGAGAAATGTTTTGTCACCACTTACTTCAACTCAGGAACATTTCGAAGCAAGAGAATTACATCCTACACATTGGGGAAAACTTTGTACAAGTGAAACACCTGAAGGTGCAACAATTGGATTGAGAAAATATCTTGCAATAACAGCTGAAATTACAAAAGGAGCTCCTGAAAAAGAAGTGAAAAATGTTCAAAATATAATTGCGAAAATAATTAGGAATGAGTAATATGGTTAGAGCAGATGTTTTTGTTGATGGTAAATATATGGGATCAAGTGAATCTCCTAAGAAAATAGTTGAAACAATAAAAGAGAAAAGAAGAACTGGGAATATAACAGAACAAATTAATGTTGCTTATCATCCACATTTAGAAGAAGTTAAAGTAACAACTGATATAGGAAGAGTTAGAAGACCTTTAATTATTATTGAGAATGGGAAAAGTAAATTTACAGATGAAGTATATGAAAATTTAAAAGAAAATAAAATAAAATGGTCTGATTTAATTAAAACTGGAATTATAGAATATCTTGATTCTGAAGAAGAAGAAAATTCTTATATTGCAATAAAAGAAGAAAATGTAACAAAAAATCATACTCATTTAGAACTTGATCCTTCAACTATTCTTGGATTTTCAGCATCATTTATTCCTTATGCAGAATATGATAGAGGAGACAGAGTAAATTATGGAGCTAAAATGGTTGGACAAAGTATTGGTATTTTTTCTACAAACTTCTTGGAAAGAACAGATACAAAATCAAATGTAATGGTTTATCCACAAGAACCTATTGTACAAACAAATGCACATAAAATAATTAATTATCAAAGTCATCCTAATGGAATGAATTTAATAATTGCAGTAGGTTGTTATGAAGGTTATAATATTGAAGATGCAGTAATAATAAATAAAAGTTCTCTTGAAAGAGGTGTTTTATGGTCTTATTTATATAGAACATATGAAGCTGAACAAAAAAGATATCTTGGTGGACAAGAAGATAAAATGGGAATTCCTGAAGCTGGTATTAAAGGTTATATGGGAGAAGATGCTTACAAACAATTAAGTGAAGATGGAATAATAAATCCAGAAGAAAAAATTAATAATGAAGGTGTTTTGATTGGAAAAATGTCACCATTAAGATTTTTAGGTACAATGGATCAATTTATTACTGGAGTTGAAAATATTCGTGAAACTTCTGTTAAATTAAGATATGGTGATAAAGGAATTGTTGATCGTGTATTTTTATCAGAATCAACTGAAGGAAATAAAATTATTAAAACTGTTATAAGAGATTTAAAAGTTCCAGAAATTGGAGATAAACTTGCATCTAGACATGGACAAAAAGGAATTATTGGTTTAATTGTACCTGCTGAAGATATGCCTTTTACAGAAGAAGGAATTGTACCTGATATTATATTCAATCCTCATGGTATACCATCAAGAATGACTATGGGTAAATTATTAGAAATTATTGCGGGTAAAGTAGCTGCATTATCTGGTGAAAAAATAACATCTAGTATATTTAATCCTGTACCTGAAAATGAAATAAGATCACGTTTAGAAAAACATGGTTACAATAATGATGGTAAAGAAAAAATGTTTGATGGTAGAACTGGAGAAGAATTAGAATCAGAAATTTTTATTGGAAATATATTTTATCAAAAACTTGATCATCTTGTATCAAATAAAATACATGCAAGATCAAGAGGACCTGTAACACTTTTAACAAAACAACCAACTGAAGGAAGAAGTAAAGAAGGTGGTCTAAGATTAGGTGAAATGGAAAAAGATTGTTTAATAGCTCATGGTGCAGCATTAACTTTAAAAGAAAGATTTGACTCTGATAAAACACCAGTTCCTATTTGTACTGAATGTGGTTTTGTTGCAATAGAAGATAAAATAAAAAATAAATATTTTTGTACAATATGTGGAAACTCCAAGATAACCGAAATTGAAATAAGTTATGCTTTTAAACTTATGTTGGATGAACTAAAAAGTATGTTAATTTATCCAAAAATAGTAATGAAAGAGGAATAAAAATGATTATAGATAAAATAGTATTTGGAATAATGGATTCTCAAATGATAAAAAAACTTAGTGTAGCAAATATAACAAAAACAGATCTTTACGATCAAGAAGGTTATCCAATTGAAGGGGGATTAATGGATCCTAGATTAGGTGTTGTTGATCCTGGAGTAAGATGTAGAACATGTGGAGGATCAATTGGTGACTGTCAAGGACATTTTGGATTATTACAATTAACAAGACCTATTATTCATGTTCATTATGCAAAAATTATTTTTACACTTTTGAAAATGTTTTGTCGTGACTGTTCAAGAATATTAGTAGCAGAAAAGGATTTAGAATCATTTAAAGAAAAAGGACTTGCTTTAAAAGAACTTGCAAAAAGTACCAAAAAGAAATGTCCATGGTGTACTAAAGAAGTAAAGAAATGGAAATTTGTAAAACCATCTTCTTTTCAAGAAGGAGCAAAATTATTAGATGCTACAACAGTTCGTTCTAGATTAGAAAAAATAACTAATGACGATTTAGAAATTATTAATTTCAAAATAAGACCAGAAAATTTAATATTAACAATTTTACCAGTTCCACCAGTAACAGTAAGACCATCAATAACTTTACAAAGTGGAGAAAGATCTGAAGATGATTTAACTCATAAATTAGTTGATATAGTTAGAATTAATGAAAGATTAAAAGAAAATATAGATTTAGGTGCTCCTGAATTTATTATAGAAGATTTATGGGAGCTTTTACAATACCATATTTCAACTTATTTTGATAATGATATAACCGGTGTACCACCAGCAAGACATAGATCTGGTAGAATTTTAAAAACAATTTCACAAAGATTGAAAACAAAAGAAGGAAGATTTAGAGGAAATTTAGCAGGTAAAAGAGTAAATTTTTGTGCAAGAACTGTAACATCACCAGATCCAAAAATTAATATTGATGAAGTTGGAGTTCCACTTGAAATTGCAAAAGAATTGACAATACCAATTAATGTTACAGAAAATAATATTAAAAGTATACAAAAAAATGTATTAAATGGAACAAATATTTGGCCTGGAGCAAATTATGTAATAAGACCTGATGGTAGAAGGAAAAAAATTACTGATATGACAAAAGAAGAAATTGCAAAAGAATTGACAGTAGGATATATTGTTGAAAGACATATACAAAATGGAGATGTATCACTTTTCAATAGACAACCTAGTTTACATAGAATGAGTATAATGGGACATAGAATTAGAATTATGCCTAATAAGACAATGAGATTGAATTTATGTGTAACAACACCATATAATGCGGATTTTGATGGAGACGAAATGAATCTACATATACCTCAAACATTAGAATCACAAGCAGAAACAGATATTTTAATGGCAGTTCCTAAAAATATTAGAAGTCCTAGATTTTCTGGTCCTATTATTGGAGCTGTAAGAGATCATTTAAGTGGAATATATTTAATAACTCAAGATAAAAATAATTTTACAAGAGATAAATTTGTACAATTAATAAGATCTGTTAATACAGATATTGAAATTCCAAATAAATCATCAATTACAGGAAAAGAAATATTTAGTTTATTCTTACCTAAAGATTTTTCTTATGAAGGAAAATCAAAATCTGGAAATAAAGTAATTATTGAAAATGGGAAATTAATTGAAGGAGTTATTGATAAAGCAAGTATTGGAGCAGAAAATGGAAAATTATTAGACAAATTAGAAAAATTATATGGACCAAAAATAACAAGGGACTTTTTATTTGATATAACAAGACTTGCTATTGAATATACAATGTGGGTAGGATTTTCTATTAGTATATCTGATCAAGATATTTCAAAAGAAGGTAAAGAAAAAATAAAGAAAACTATAGAAATATTAAGAAAAGAAGTTGATGATTTAATTGAAGAATATGAAAATGGAAAAATAAAATTATTACCAGGAAGAAGTATGAAAGATTCTTTAGAAGTAATGATAAAAAGAAAATTAAACAAAACATTAGATGATGTTGAAAATATTATGACAAAAAGTTTACCAGAAAGTAATACTCTTACTATGGCTAAAAGTGGAGCAAGAGGAGATTTGATTAATATTGTACAAACAGCTGCAATGGTAGGTCAAGAAATGGCAATGAGTGGAAGAATGGAAAGAGGTTATCATCAAAGAATATTCCCACATTTTAAGAAAAATGATATTTCTCTTGAATCTAGAGGATTTGTAGCACATGGATTTAAAGATGGTTTAACTCCATTTGAATTCTTTTTTGATGCTATGAACTCACGTGAAAGTCTTATGGATAAATCTCTTAAAACAAGACATAGTGGTTATATGGAAAGAAGATTAGTTGGTGCTATGCAGGATATGAAAGTAGAATATGATGGTACAATAAGAGATGCTATAAATAGAATTGTACAATTTACCCCAGGTGAAGATGGACTTGATCCTTCTAGAATAGAAAGAGGTGGAATAAATGTCAAAAGAATTGCAGATAAATTATTCAAATGAATTACCAAAAAAATTATTAGATGAAGTTAATGAAGTAGTAAAATCGAAGAAACTTAATGCTTCTCAGAAGATGAAACTTTTAGAAGAAGTAAAAAAAACTTATTTAAATAGTAATTATAATCCTGGTGATGTTATTGGTATACTTGCAGCACAAAGTATTTCAGAACCTGCAACTCAAATGACTATGCGTACATATCACTTCGCAGGAACAGCTGGTCTTAAAGTTACATATGGTTTACCAAGATTAATAGAAATTTTTGATGCAAAGAAAAATCCTGAAACACCAACAATGACAATTTTACTTAAATCTTCTCATAATTCTGCAGAAGGCGCAAAGAAATTTGCAGAAAATATAGTAGAGAAAAAAATCGAAAATGCTGTTGATAAAGTTTTTATTAACTTAAATGATTCTTCTATAGATATAGAACTTATTGATAAAAAGAAAAATAATAAAGCAGCTCAATTAATAAATGAAGGAATTAAAGATATTGAAGCAAAAACAAAAGGAAATAAAATATCAATTATATTTAAGGGAGAAATTAATATTAAAGAATTGACAAAAATTAAAGAAAAAATTATGTTAATTCATTTTGAAGGTATTCCTAATGTTATTAATGCTATTGTGAGAAAAGAAAATGATGATTGGGTAGTTAACACAGTTGGTACAAACTTAGGAAGTATTTTAGAAAGAGATGAAGTAAATATACAAAAAACAGTTACAAATGATATACAAGAAACTGCAAATATATTAGGAATTGAAGCTGCTAGAAATTTAATTATATCAGAAACAATGAAAACAATGCAAGAACAGGGATTGGAAGTTGATATAAGACATATTATGCTTTTAAGTGATACAATAACATTTGATGGTGGTATAATGTCAATTGGAAGATATGGTGTAGCTGGTGCAAAATCTTCTGTATTATCAAAAGCTGCTTTTGAAGAAACAATAAAGCATTTAGTAAAAGCAAGTATTCATAAAGAATCAGATAATTTCCAAGGAATTTTTGAAAATGTAATGATAGGTCAAGTTATTCCATCTGGAACAGGTATGTTTGATCTTATTGCAAAATCAGAAGATGATGATGAATAATGACAATAACAGAAGATATTAGAACATCTGTAAAATCTGATAATGCTATTATTGGTTATAGAGAAGCAATTAAATTTCTAAAATCTAATGGAAAATTGAAAGAAATAATAATTGCTAATAATATAATTGATTCTATAAGTAAAGATGTTGAAAATAATGCAAAAGTTATAAATGCAAAAATAAGAATTTTTGAAGGAACAAGTAAAGATTTAGGAACATCTTGTGGAAAACCATTTCCTGTTTCTATCATGATAATTAAAGGTTAGATTATGCAAAATACAAAATTTGATACTGAAATATTAAGGTTGATGACATTTTTTGAAAATACAACACATGTTGATGTGAAGGATTGCTTAATTAATAAAGATAATTCTTGTGTTTATTTTATTGTATCAAAAGGTAATGTTGGAAATGCTATTGGAAAGGGTGGAAATAATATAAAAAAAATGGAAAGATTAATTAAAAAATATGTTAAAGTTTTTGAATTTTCAAATAATTTAGAAGATTTTGTGAAAAATTTAATACCTCAAGCAAACAAAATAGAAATAAAGAATTACGATAAAGAAAGACTGATTGAAGTAAAGATTGATGATAATAAAAAAGCAATGGTAATAGGACGTGAAAGGAAAAATATAAATCTATTCAAAGAACTATTAAAAAGAAGCCATAATGTGGATAACATAATTATCCGATAGAGAGTTGAAAATATGCCTGGAGAATTTGGAGCAAGAAAATTAAAAAAAACAAGGAAACATTTCAAATGGAAGAAAACTAAACTTAAGAATAGAGCTACAAATAAAAAATCAAAAGATCCATTAGAAGGTTCTCCACAAGGAAAAGGTATTGTTTTAGAAAAAAGAGGAGTTGAACAGAAACAACCTTCATCTGGATTGATAAAAGCTGTTCGTGTTCAATTAATGAAAAATAATATTCAAGTCACAGCTCATGTACCTGGAAATAAAGCTATTGAAAAAGTAAATGAACATGATGAAGTTACTATTTGTTCTATTGGTGGTTCTCAAGGTGGAGGAAAAGGAAGTATGGTAGGAATTAAATATAAAGTAATTCTTTTAAATGGTGTAGATCTTAGTGAAATAGTTGCAGGTAGAAAACAAAAACCAGCTAGATGATTATTATGGGAGAAATTAAAATATTTGATAAATGGGAAATTAAAGATATTCCAATAAATGATAAAGGATTGGAAAAATATATTAATTTAAAACCTATAATTGTACCAAAATCTAGTGGTAGACATACAAAAAAACAATTTCATAAATCAAATATGTCAATTGTAGAAAGATTAATTGGGAAAATGATGGTTCCTGGACATAGAAATAAAAAACATGTATTAACAAGTGCACTTGTAACTGGAAAATGGTTTACTGTTTATAATAAAATTAAAAAAACATTTGAAATAATAGAAAAAAATACTAATAAAAATCCTATTGAAGTATTTGTTGGTGCTATTGAAAATTCTGCATCAAGAGAGGAAATTGCTGGTTATCAAGTTGGGGGAATTATAGTAAGGAAAGCTGTAATTACATCCCCATTAAGAAGAATAGATTTAGCTCTAAGAATCTTTACACAAACATCTTATAGGAAAAGTTTTGGAAAGAAAATAAAAATTGAAAAAGTTTTAGCTGATGAAATAATTGGTGCTTATAATAATGATTCGTCTAAATCTGACGCAATAAAAGAACGTGAACGTGTAGAAAAAGAAGCAGAAGGCGCAAGATAAAATAATAAGTAAAATGTAAAGAGGAAATTATATGTCAAAAGAGTCAATGAATGAAAGAATTGTAAAAAATATGAAAATACCTGAACAGATTAGAAATATTGCAACATCTTCACATGTTCATCATGGAAAAACTACATTAACAGATAATTTAATGGGTGGTGCTGGAATGATTGCAGAAGAAATGGCTGGAAAAGCAATGTATACTTGGTTCGATCCACAGGAAAGGGATAGACAACTTACTATTTATGGTGCTAATGTTTCTATGGTTCATGAATTTAATAATAAAGATTATTTAATTAATTTAGTAGATACTCCTGGTCACGTAGATTTTGGAGGAGATGTAACACGGGCCATGCGTTCAGTTGATGGAACAATTGTACTTGTAGATCCAGTTGAAGGTATAATGCCTCAAACTGAAACTGTTTTTAGACAAGCACTTCAAGAAAGAGTAAAACCAGTTCTATTCATTAATAAAACAGATAGATTAATTAGAGAATTAAAAATGACACCAGAACAAATGGTTGAAAGATTTGAAGATGTTATTAGAGATGTTAATATTTTAATTCAGAAATATTCTGAAGAAAGATTTAAAGATAAATGGTTAGTAAATGTTCAAGATGGTTCAGTTGCATTTGGTTCTGCATATAGAAGATGGGCAATTTCAATTCCATATATGAAAAAAACAGGTATAACATTTAAAGACATAATTGAACTAACACAAAATGATAATGAGGCTGAACTTGCAAAAAGAGCACCAATGCATCAAGTTGTTCTTGATATGATTATTAAACATTTACCAAATCCTATTGAAGCACAACAATATAGGTTAGAAAAAATTTGGAAAGGTGATATGGAAACAAAAATTGCTAAAGATATGCTAAATTGTAATCCTGATGGGAGACTTGCAATGATTATTACTAAAATGATTCCTGATCCTCATGTTGGATTTGTAGCTACCGGTAGATTATTTTCAGGTAAAATTGAAAAGGGGAAAGATATTCAACTTGTTAATGGAAAAAAGAAATATAAATTACAACAAGTTGCAGTATACAAAGGTATTCAAAGAATTCCTGTTGATGAAGTTAGTGCAGGTAATATTGCTGCTATTGTAGGTATTGGAGATGCTTATAGTGGGGAAACTGTAACTGATGGTGGAGAAACATTACAACCTTTTGAAAAAATAAAACACCTTTATGAACCAGTTGTAACAAAATCTATAGAACCAAAAAATGCTATGGAATTACCAAAATTAATACAATCATTAAGACAACTTGGTAGAGAAGATCCAACAATGCAAATAAAAATTAATCAAGAAACAGGTGAATATCTTGTTTCTGGTCTTGGTGAATTACATTTAGAAGCTAAAGTAGAAAATAAATTAAAAGAGCAAGGATTAGAAATTATTATGTCTCCTCCTATTGTTGTTTATCGTGAAGCAATATTTGAGAAATCTCCTCAAATAGAAGCAAAATCTCCAAACAAACATAATAAACTTTACTTTACTGTTGAACAACTTGAAGATAGTGTTTATCAAGCAATGGTAGAAGGAAATTTGCCAAGTGAAATGGAAATTAAAGGTAAGGATTTAACTAATGCAAAAAAATTCTCAGAATATGGTATGAATTATGAAGAAGCAAAGAAAATTAAATACATATATAATAAATGTGTATTTTTTGATAAAACAAAAGGAGTTCAATTTCTTAATGAAATAATGGAAATGGTTATAGATGCTTTTAGAGAAGTAATGGATGATGGTCCTATTGGTAGAGAACCTTGTATGAAGATGAAAGTTATTTTACATGATGTTGATTTACATGAAGATCCTGTACATAGAGGACAAGGACAAATATTACCAGCAGTTAGGTGGGGAATTAGACAAGCAATGTTACGTGCAAATGCAAATTTCTTAGAACCAAGACAAATTATTAGAATAGATGTTCCACAAGAACTTATTGGAAATGTAACTAGAGAAGTAGAAAATAGAAGAGGTCAAATTCAAGATATGAAAGATGGTAGAGGTATTACAATTTTAGAAGCTAAAATGCCTGTAGTAGAAATGTTTGGATTTGATGCTAAATTAAAATCTGTAACAGGTGGAAGAGGTTTTTATAATCTAATAGAAACAGTCTTTGAAAAATTACCTCGTGATTTGTTTGATAAAACAGTTATAGGTGTTAGAAAAAGGAAAGGTCTTAAGGAAGAAGTACCTAAACCAGAATAATTTCCATATTAAAGTGTGAATAGTTAAATTTAATAATATATTTTCCTATAATGTATATAATGCGCGTAGCCGCGCATAACAATTTTGGAGATTAAAAAATGAGGAAAAATACAATTGAAAACGTCATTAAAATTGCTAATTGTCTAAATAAGACTGAAAATGGTTGGTTATGGCCAACAGAGATTTCAAAAAGGATTAATTTACATAGGAAGACTATAACTAGGCTTATAGAGAAATATTTATCAAATTTTATTGAAGAAGAAACTCTTAGACCCTCAAATATAAGAATGTTTAAATTGAAAAAAGGTACTGAAATAAATTCAATATTAAAATTCATGTTAATGCAAGAAAAAATAAATAATGCTATAAATAATAGAAAATGATTAAATCGCTTTAACATCGGTTTATTGAATAATATAAATATATTATAACAACTATAAATAGATTAAAAACTAAATATTAGAGTTGGATGATTCTATATGGGTAAATACAGTTTATACATAAACAAGGTTAATATACCTTGTAAAAATTGTCACTCTTTTATTAAGGCTGGCATAAATGAAAAGATTTCAACCTGTCCAAATTGTAATTCAGCTTGGTAAGGTTAGTTTTCTAAAGGATTATTTTTGAATTTTCCTCATTTTTTTTATTTAAATATAATTTCACCAAAAAATAAATTATTTATTCATAAGAAACATATTTAATCATTCCATTACGATTTTTTCTATATCTTTCTATTTCATTTGTTCTTTTGGCCATAATAGATAAAATACTCCTTAAATCAGAAATATTCATATTCATTTTCAAAGCAAGATCTGCAAAACTTATTTCCTTAAATTCTTTGATGATTTCTAACAATTCTTGCATTTTAGGTGTTAATGGAGCTATTTTTATTACTGATTTTTGTTTTTCAAGGGTTGGAATAGCTCCTTTTATAATACCAAGTGCTCTTTCTATATCTTCTATTCTTCTATCTAATTGATTAAATTGAATTAAAAACCAGTCTTTTGTTACCATTTGAGATTCTATTCTATTTAAGGAATTTTCTATTTGTTTTATAGAATGACCTGTATAACCTGCAGCTAAACCTAATTCATATGAATTTTTCTCAACATTTGGACTATTTGAACTATAATCATCATTATAATCAACAAAATTGGTAGATATAGGTATTTTCTTAGGAGTATTAATAGATTGTATAGGACCAATTTTATTTTTTTCTTCTAATTCAATCGATTTAAATCGATTGTCAATCGATTGAATCGATGGTACATCTTTTTTATTTAAAAATGCTTTTTTTAACTTATTTATGAGTCCCATATTAGATAATATATAAACTCACATCTTAATAAAGTTTTTCTTTTTCCATAAACTAATTTTTATCTAACTCTCACTTATAAAAAATATATCTATATTAAATATATATTATAACATATTAATAATAAATTTACTCTCACTTATAAAATTTGAATATATGAAATGTTATTTTATATATTATATTGTCTTTAAATCTTACTTATTTGATTAAAATATATAAAAAGAAAACGTTAAATTTCTATTAAAAGAAAATACATATAAAATAAAAATAGAAAAATATGTTATTAATATAACAATAATATATAATATTTTATATTCTAAAATATACCTAATAATATATAAGTAATAATGATATAAATACTCACAAATATATATTTTATAGTATATAATTATATAAATATTAATATTTAATTATCAAATAAATTATATGACTAGTAAATATATTATGAATTTTTTTGAACGAAAAAAAGCTAGGAAATTAATGAATACTTATAAAAATGTAGCAACTATACCTAAAACTCTTTCTATTATATCTATTACCGAATGTAATAGAAATGATTTATTTTATATACTTAAGGAGAAATCATTGAAGAAAAATCATGAAGAGAAAATAATCCAATATGAAAATTGTATTGAATATTTATCAAGAATTAAGTGTATTAAAATAAAAAATAAATATGAAACAAAGAAAAAAAAATTTGGATATTCTTTTATAAATAATATTACATATGAAATTACAAATAAAGGCAAAAAAGAACTAAAAAAATATGAAAATTATAAAATTAAAAAATGATTCTCACAAATATATATTTTATAGTATATATATTGAAAATAATAATCAATTTAAATATTTATTATTTAAATTATATTTATGATAAAGTATAAAGAATTAAATCAGTTAGAATATAAAGAATTAAATGAAACCGATAGAAATTTTCTTATTAAAAATTTTGAAAATGGAGAAAAAGAATTTTATAAAATAGAAAACTTAATTGAAAAATATTCTATAACTAATGATGAAATAATGGGGAAAATAAATAAATTATATTGGCCTTTAATTAAACCACTTAAACATGGAATTAATATAAAAATTATAAAAGAAATTTCTAATTTATATAATAATGCGTTTGAATATTTATCAGAAAAAAATTCATATAAAATTAGAAACAAAAAGAGGAACTAATTCTCACAAATATATATTTTATAGTATATATTAAATTTTTATTTATATTTTTAACTTTAATTTAGTATTATGGAAACAAATATGAAAATTATTATAATTTTATTAATATCTTTATTTTTAGGATTTATAATTGGTTTTTATACAAATATAATTTATCCTATACTTGAAGAAATATATCAAGAAAAAGAGAGTAAAGTTTTACATAATCATTTATCAGATAATTCTAATCATTCACATAAACCAATTGAAGTATCAAAAATTGGACCAATTCCATCTGTTAATTTAATTATTAATAATGATTCTAGTGGGTGGAATTTACAAATTATTTCTGAAAATTTTAAATTAACTCCTGAAAATGTAAATTTTGAACATATTCCTAATGAAGGTCATATTCATTTTTATATTGATGGGAAAAAAATAACTCGAATTTATAGTGAATGGTATAATTTACCAAGTAAATGGGTACCTGAAAATTCTAAAGAATTTAAAATAACTTTAAGCACAAATGATCATAGAGATTATACTTTTAATGGTAATGTAATTTCTGATATTAAGGAAATTAATTCTAAATAATATACTATCTAATTCCAACATATTAGTTTATTTTTCTATTAAATGATAGTATTCAAATTCTAAAATATGCTTCCTAAATGATCTAGCTCGTTCTCTTTTGTTTGTTTTATAGAAAAGAAAATATAGAAGCCATTTTAGTGTTTTTAAGGGTTATTTTCTATTAAAAGATAGTGGAAATTTAGGAACAAAATTAGAAAATAAATGTAAAAATTAGTCTAAATTAATGAAAAATATTCCTAAAAAGGTTCAATTTAGGGTCATAATAGGTTCTTCATAAAGGTAAAAAATAGTGAATTTTTATTGATTTACAATATATTGAGTTCATTTAATCATACCTATTGTAATATTTTATTTTTCCTTTTAGTGGTTTATTTATTGATGTTCTTCCTTTTACCCAATTGATGTATTGTTTTACTTCTATTGGAGAAACATATTCTTCATCTGGTAATTTAGATTTTAAATTTATTATATAATTACTAAAAATTATTTGATTTTTTATTATTGTTTGGAAAATATTAAGTTTTTCTTTACGAAGAGCTATTTTTTCTTGGAAATTATTTGTATTATTTAATTCTTCTT
>JABABT010000039.1 GCA_014238095.1 Candidatus Aenigmatarchaeota archaeon | reverse complement strand
TCGCATAAAGTTGTTCAAGAGATTTTTGATACTGTCAATCACAGAGGAATAAAATTGTCAGAGATGGATTTTGTTAAAAATGAATTATTAGAATTGATTGAACAAAGCCGAGATGATGAAGATATTAGTATATGGAATCAACGATGGATAGAAATTTTGAATATCTTAAATATGATCAAAGTAAAAGAAACTCAATTTCTTAGGCATTATTTATTGGCATATCATAAAAAAACTGCAATGAAAAATGTTTCAAATACAATTATTTCAATAGTTGAAGATGGAATACCCCCAACCGAATTTATTAAAGAATTACATTCCACGGCCGCGAATTATGCATTACTCAAAAACCCAGCATCATTTCGTAAAAACAAAAAATTATACAATAATTTGAAAGCAATAATATCATTAGAATCTCATGCACTATATCCAGCATTATTAATCGGATATGAGAAGTTAGATGAAAATGGATTGTTTACTGAATTAACAGATGTGCTTGTAAAATATTTTTTTAGATCTAGAACAATATATCGTAAAGAATCCCATAATATAGAAAATTCTATACTAGAAGTTAGTCGTTTGTTACGAAAAATTCCAGATGTTTCAAAGCAAGAAGTTATGGACGAAATACTAGATTTTCTACGATCTCCAAAAACAAGCCCATCTAACGAAGATTTTATATCTGCATTTAAAATATTTGAAACAAAAAATGAAAGTGCTGCAATTTATATTCTTAGTAAATTGAATGAAGAATTATCCCAAGATGATCAAATTGACAATCCATTTTTAGAATATATCATGCCAAAAATAATTATTGGTACAGAATGGGAACAATATTTTATCGATGAATTAAAAATTATGGATGTAAACGAACGTAAAATTTACCATTTAGATAATTTGAATAAAATTGGTAACCTAACTTTGCTTAATACACAACATTTGTCCAATGTGGAACATATTAAAAGCAAAACAGAATTAATATATAAAAATGAAAAAATTGAAATAACTAAATCATTAAAAGATCGCGAGGGCTGGACCGAAGATGATATTAAAAATAGACAAAATATGTTTTCAGAATTGGCAGGAAAAATCTGGAAATTATAACGATAATTCGATGATTAAGATATATTTTTAGACCATTTTCAATTATTTATCATTTGCTCTTTTTTGACTGTTATGGAATATCATCACTCATTTTCAAAAAAATAATCTGCTAATAGTAAGAATCGATTTGTATATTTGGTATTGTATCTTCATTTTATCTTTGATGTACGACAGAAATTTTTCAAGATTCATTCTGTTATGCTTTACAAAATAATTTTTTAGTATATATTCAAAAATTCTACAACTTGTTGATGTGAACTTCATTCCAAATATTTTTTCATGATCCATCATGCGATGTCAATATTTAGAAAATGCTAGTGAATAATGATCCTTTCTTTTTTATTTTCTTTACCATGTTTTCAATAAAGTGGACTGGACCCCATAAAATGAGAACGTCCAAAGTGAAACAAATTTTACCATATCTGGGAGTCCATCGTGAAAAAACCACATCATGCTCTAGACTAAAAGATACGCATTATTATGGGTGCAATAAATGCATGTTGGAATGGATAATATGTATGATCATTAATTATCGAACGTTTTCATTAATTCTGCAAGACGTTTACTCCAGTTATATCTAACATCTCTCAAATTTGCCATTTCATCATCAGATCTACTATGATTTTCATAATAAGCCCACGATACAAAAACCAAATTCATAGCTGCACGTAATTTATTCATAACATTTTTGATATCGTTCATATCAATATCATCAGGAATTTTTTCAATAGCCCCAACTAAATGTTTGTATGCAGGATGTTCTTCATTTAATGTTATTAAAGTAATTCCACCTTCAAAGTCAATATCAAAAAAATAATTATTGGCAAGTTTTGCAGTTATGAGCTGTGTTTTGATCTTGTTCTTTAACATTCGTTTAGCTTCCTCAGATGCTTTTTCAGGTTCAAATGCTTTGGAAAGTGCCTCAGTTAGTAATTTTTCTTTCTCGTCTGCAGACATATTTTCTTGGTCTTCAGTTATAGTTGAACTTTTATCTGGATCTGGA
>JABABT010000009.1 GCA_014238095.1 Candidatus Aenigmatarchaeota archaeon | reverse complement strand
TCCAAATAAACCAACATTATTTTCTGTTGATCTATCTATATTCAAATTATAAACTACATATTTACGTCCAAAAATATACCCATTAAAAGGAGTTATATTTGTTCCTATTGGTTCCCAATTAGAATATGAAGATAAATCTATATCACTTGCTAAAGCAAAACTAAAATCTAAATAATTTCTAATTTGATTAAATTGTTCCGGTGTTTCTATTTGATATGGATTTGATTGAGTTCCATTTCCACCTGCAAATTGTGCAGATACATTATCAACTGTTGTAAATAATCCTAATGATATAATCAAAAAAGATAAAATTGATAAATAAGTTCTATTCATAGATTTTTATTATAATTTAATAGTATATAAATCTTTTTAAAAAGAAAATTTATCCAATAAATAAATATTTTAATTAAAGTTAGTTTCCAAATTCAATTCAAAAATTCCATTAATTAAAACTGATCTATTATAATTACCTCACAAAGAATTTCATTAATTTGAGCTATATTTTTTTAGATATCATTGTATCAGAAAATTTCTTTTTCATAGAAAAAAATGTAGACTTAATATTACTACGAACATTATTAATGCTTCATAAATTCTTTATTATTATTTTCATAATCTAACCATTTTTTTTTCATTTATCAGAATTATGATTAGTAGCATTTTTCTAGTTTTAATATAGACTTATTTTAACCAAATCAGTAACAAAATCAAATTTATCTAAATTTTTCTTCAAAATTCTCATTTTTTTTCTAAAATTTTTGAATTTTTCACAATTTCATATTTTTCAAAAAAAAACTAAAATATTGGAAAATTAACAGTAAAATAATTTAAGAATTATTTTATAATTTATGCTCCTCACGGGATTTGAACCCGTGTTTAAGACGTGAGAAGCCTTTGTCCTTGACCGAACTAGACGAGAGGAGCTAAATTATTATTAAAATTATAATTATAGATAAATAATATATAAAAAGAATTTAAATATTATTTAATGTTTGAACCAGAAGCACCAAATTTTAAAGATATAAAAAAATGGTTTAATTCAAATCCTAAATCAATTAAACAATATCATGGAAAAGTTATATTACTTGATTTTTTTACCTATTCTTGTATAAATTGTATAAATATGTTACCTCATATTAAAATGTTATATGAGAAATATAAAAATAGAGGACTTGAAGTAATTGGAATTCAAACACCAGAATTTGATTTTGAAAAAGATAATGAAAATATTCAGAGAGCAATAGAAAAATATGGATTAAAATATCCTATTTTAAATGATTATTTAAACACAACATGGAAACTTTATGGAAATAAATATTGGCCAAGAAGAATTCTTGTTAATGGAAGAGGTAAAATAATTTTACAACAAATTGGAGAAGGTGGAGAGCATGAACTTGAATTAGAAATTATTAAAGCTCTTCATGAAATTGGAGAAAAAGGAGAATTTACAATAGAAAAAAAACATTTTTTCACAAAAAATGATAAATCTAATTTTTTAAAATATAGAAGTAAATTAACTCCAAAAATTTATATGGGTTGGGAAAAATGTAAAAATTTTGGAAATTCTAATTTCATTCCTAAAAAATCTATTAATTTTATTGATAATTATGAAAAAGAAAATAAAATTTATTTAAATGGAAATTGGATACAAGAAAAAGATAATATACGAAAAACAAATGATGAAAAAGGACATATAAGATTAATTTATAGTGCAAAAAAAGTTAATGTAATTTTTTCTTCATTATTTGGGAAAAAATATCGTGTATATGTTTATATTAATAATCAATCATTAGATAGAACAAATGCTGGGAAAGATATAAAAATTGATCAAAGTGGAAGTTATTTGATTATTGATAAATCAGGAACTTATGATGTAATTGAAACTAATGAAATGGAATCAAATGAATTAAAACTATTTTCCAATTCAAATGATTTTATTATTTACTCAATTGATTTTAAATGAGCCCAGTGGGATTTGAACCCACGACTAACTGGTATCACTCTAAAGTTAAGAGCCAGCTGCTCTGGCCATGCTGAGCTATGGGCCCATAACCAGAAACAAATGTAAAAATAATATATAGATTTACTTTTAATTATTTTATTTTTTAAAAATTAGATGATTTTATATTCTAAGTAATCATAATTTTAAGATGACAACATTCAAAGAACTTGGAATTAAAAAATATTGGCAAAATTTAGAAAAATTAGGAATAACTAAACCATTTCCAATTCAAGAAGAATCTATACCAATTTTGATTGAAGGTAAAGATGTAATTGGACAATCTCAAACAGGAACAGGTAAAACTGCTGCTTTTGGTTTACCAATATTAGAAAATATAGATTCAGAAAATAAAGATACTCAATCATTAATTATTGTTCCTACAAGAGAACTTGCTAATCAAATTTCAGATGAATTAAAAAAATTATCTGGATGGGAAATTGGAATTGCATCAATATATGGTGGTGTAAATATGTTAAAACAAATTAGACTAATGAGAACTAATAGACAAATAATTGTTGCAACTCCTGGTAGACTTATAGATTTTTTAAAAGATGATTTGATAAGTTTAAAAAAAATTAGATTTGTAGTTTTAGATGAAGCAGATAGAATGCTTGATATGGGATTTATTAAAGATATAAAATATATATTAAATAAACTTCCAAAAGAAAAACAAATGTGTATTTTTTCAGCTACAATGAATAAACAAGTTATTAATTTATCTCAAGAATTTTTAAATAATCCAAAAAAAATAATTGTAAGTAAAGATGAAATATCAAATGTAAAAATAAAACAATATTGGATGAAAGTAAGTTCTAAAGAAAAATTAAATCAATTATGTGATATTTTAGAAAAGGAAAAATTGAAAACAATAGTTTTTTGTTCAAGTAAAATTAGGTCAGTAGAACTTACAGAAAGTCTTTATAAAAGAGGATTTGAAATTGATTTGATACAAGGTGATATGGAACAAAAACATAGAAACAGAGTTATAAATGATTTTAAAAATCATAATTCAAATATATTAATAGCTACTGATGTTATAGCAAGAGGTATTGATGTTCCAAAAGTTGATTGTATAATAAATTTTGATGTTCCAAAAGATAAAACAACTTATTTCCATAGAATTGGTAGAACAGCAAGAGCAGATGAAAAGGGTATTTCAATATTATTTGTTACAAAAGATTATATGAATTATTTTAGAGAAATAAAACAAGAAACAAAAATTAAAATTGAAGAAATTGGAATGGTAAAAACAAAAGAATTTCCAATTATTCGTGAATTAGATAAAGAAAAATTTGGTAGAATATTTAAAATTTCAAATAGAAAACATAAATTTAGAAATAATAATTCTAAATTTAAGAAAAATTTTAATTCAAATAATAGAAATAGGAAAAAACATTTTGGAATAAAAAGAAATAGATAATTTTTAATTAAATTTTAAATAATTTAATGGACTCGGAGGGATTCGAACCCTCATAACAATGGTCCGAAGCCATGGACACTATCCAAATTATGCTACGAGTCCTTAAAATAAAATTATGGATAAATATTGAAAATAATTATGGTGTAGTTCTATTTACAAACCGTGGAAATGCAATTGATTCACGTATATGTTCTAATTTACAAATCCACATAATAATCCTTTCAATTCCAAGTCCAAATCCTGCATGAGGAACATTTCCCCATTTTCTCATATCAATATACCATTGATAATCTTTAGGATTTAATTTTTCTTCTTTTAATCTTCTTAACATTTCATCATAATCATCTATTCTTTGTCCACTACCAATAATTTCACCATAACCTTCTGGAGCAAGCATATCAACACTTAATGTTAATTTAGGATTTTTCATATCTTCTTTATGATAAAATGGTTTAATTGTTTTTGGAAAATGAGTTAAGAAAAATGGAATATTATAATGTTTTGTCAATATTTTCTCTTCATCAGCACCTATATCTTCTCCATAATCAATTTTTACTCCATCATTTTTTAATATTTTTATAGCCTCATTATAATTTATACGAGGTAATGGTGCTTTAATTTTTTTCAAATATTCAGGATCTCTACCAAGTTCTTTTAATTCATTTGGCATATCATTTGCAATCTCGTTACAAACAAATGAAATTAAATCTTCCTCATTTTTGATTAAACATTCTAAATTACAAAATGGCATTTCTGCTTCTAAATGCCAATATTCTGTTAAATGTCTTCTTGTTCTAGAATTTTCTGCACGAAATGATGGTGCTAAAGTAAAACATTTTCCCACAGAATTTATATAAGCTTCCCCATAAAATTGCCAGGATTGTGTCAAATATGCTGAATTTCCAAAATAATCTATTTTGAAAAGATTTGATCCACCTTCAACTGCATTGTTAACAATAGATGGTACATGAACTTCTGTAAATCCTTCATTATCAAAATATTTTCTTATAAGTTGTAGTATTTTTGCACGTATTTTTGTAATAAGAAACATCTTTCTATCACGTAAATAAAAATGTCTATTATCCATTAAATATTCTGGTCCATGATCTGATTTTTGAATTGGAAAATCTACATCTGCTTTATGTAAAACTTTTAATTTATCAATAATAATTTCAAATCCATATTTTGAACGTTTTTCTTCTTTTAATTCTCCTTCAATTTCAACAACTGATTCTATGTTCATTAAATCTAATTCTTTGAAGAAATTTTCATCTACTTTATCTTTTTTTAATGTTGTTTGTATAAAACCTGTACCATCCCTAATTTCAAAAAATTGAATTCCACCAGAACTACGTTTTTTGGAAATCCAACCACGAATTTTTACTTTTCTTTTATTTTGATTTAATAATTCTGATATTGAATCAAACATATAATCAATAATATATATGATACCTATAATTAAATATTTAGTCTAATTTTAAAATTTAGTAAAATAATTATTTAATATTTTAAATAAAATTAATTTTTATATCTAAATATGAATGTAGGAAAAATATTGATGAATTTTTGAAAGAAATGTTTTAGATTATAATTTATTAATTTTTAGTGTAATTATGTAAAATATGTAATAAATAATTATAAATTAAATGGGGGTAATCCCTCCCCCATTTAAAATATTTTTATAGAGAATATATTTAATTTTCTTCTAATTCCTCATTTTCTAACATGTCATATATATCTTCTGTCATAATATATCCTCCATTTTATTTTAGAGTAGATATTATCCTTATCGGATAATATCTATTCCTAAAGCTGAACTTACCTCACGGACTACTGGTTTATCATATGAAACAGGTCCGAGTATATATGGTGATTTTACACCTGTTACTATACTAATTACTTGAACTTTTCCATCAAATTCAGGTAAAATTCTAGCTCCCCAGAATACCTGAGCAGATGGATCTAAATGTTCTGCAATAGTTTCACCAATTGTATTTACTTCATTTAATTTTAGATCTGTTCCACCTGTTATGTGAACTAGCGCACCAGTTGCTCCTTTATAATCTACTTCTAGTAAAGGATTCATCAAAGCTTTTGTGATTGCATCTTTTGCTCTATCACTACTGTTTGATTCACCTACACCAATTGCTGCAACTCCACCTGTACCCATAACTGCTCTTACATCTGCATAATCCAGATTAACTAAGCTAGGTAATGTGATTGTTTCTGTTATTCCTTTAATCATTGCTGCAATTAATTCGTCTGCAACAGCGAATGCATGTTGTACTGTCATATCTCCAGCATATTGTAGTAATTTATCATTTTCAATGACAATTACTGTATCTGTAACTTGTCTCAAAGCTGCAAGACCATCTTCTGCTTTAGAAATTCTAGCACCTTCTACTTTGAAAGGCATTTCAACTACAGCTATTACAATAGCACCAGATTGTTTTGCCATTTCACATACAACAGGTATAGAACCTGTTCCTGTTCCTTTTCCTAAACCTGCTATTGCAAATAGAAGATCAACATCGTCTAAACTTTCTTTCAATTCATTTCTTGATTCCTCAGCAGATTTACGTCCAACTTCAGGATGTCCACCACATCCAAGACCTCTTGTCAATTCTTTACCAATCAATATTTTTTTATCGGCTTTACCAATAGCTAAGTGTTTAGCATCGGTATTAATGGAAATTGTTTTAGCTCCTTCAATTCCAAGTTCTGTAAGACGTGTAATTGCATTTTGTCCACATCCTCCACAACCAAATACGGCAATATTTGCCTTTTTGACTGAAAATCCAAATTCTTGTTCAGCCAATTTATAGTAATCAACATTACTAAATGTTGCTCCTGATGTTGATTCTAGTTTAAATCTATTTGACGGAATATCTTTTTTAACGCTTCCATCAGAGTTGTTTATAGCGTTTTGTATTATTGAATCCATTTTTATAGCCTCCGATATATATTTCTTGCTATCGAAATTCCTTTTAATAGGAAACGATAACTTAATCTTACAAAATTTGATTTTAGTTTGGTTATAAAAATAATCTCTAATACTAGATTCGAATTATTTAGCATTTGCTAACGTTTGCAATTTGATGTTACCAGCACCATATCGCGAATTTAAAATAAAACCTAACATAACTTTAGAATAACGTATATAAAGTATTTCTTAATTGTAATCTATATTTTTTAGTATATATTAGAAATTTCAAAAGTTTTATTAAATTAAATTTTCAATATATTTTATGGAAAATCTTAATGAAATTAAATGTTTAGCATGTGAAAACATTGAAGGTGAATTATTAGAAAATGAAATTAAATGTTTGTTGAAACAAGTTCCAGATTGGAATATAATTGATAAAAAAATTGAGAAAATTTTTAAATTTAAAAATTTTATTGAATCAATAGAATTTACAAAAAAAGTAGCAAATATAGCAGAAAATGAAGGACATCATCCAGATATTCATATTCATTGGAATAAAGTTAAAATAGAACTTTGGACACATTCAATTAATGGTCTAAGTAAAAATGATTTTATAGTTGCTGCTAAAATAAATAACCTTTTGGAAAGAAATAATAAGTAAATACTAATAATAGGAGGATGGTGCTAAGTTGCTACCCGTCTTATATACGGGTGTGTCAACATTGGTCCAGCATGTCACCTTGTGGTGAAGATGTAGGTTCGAATCCTACTCCTCCAGCTAATTTTAATAAGAAAAATATCAAATTTAATATTATATTTAAATTCATTAAAATTAATTTACTTCTTCCTTATTATCTACTTCTTCCATTTTTTCTGGATTAGCATCCATACTAATTACATGTTTTATAATAACTATATCTCCAACTGCAACTATTATTGGATATGGAACAATTATTCCTTTTTTACCACCTAAAGCTTTACCTAAAATTGATCCTTTACTTGCTTCAACAATAAATGAATGAACTTTGAATCTTCTTAAATCAAATTCTATATCAGAAACTTTACCTGCATATAATCCTTTTGATGTAAATACTTCCTTTCCAAACATATCTGCAATATTTTTTACATTTATTGGCATATTTTATTCTCCAAAAGATAAAAATTATTAGTATTTTTAGTATTAATAATTGTCTAATTTAAGGGCTTTGCCTAATAAATCTACATTTTAATTAAAATTAGTTTCAAGATCAAGTTCAAAAATTCCATTAACTAAAACTAATCTATTATAACAAACTATTTACATAAATAGTAAAATTAACAGTTTATCTATAATAATATAAAGTTTTAAAAATTTGATTATGTATATTTTTAGAAGAATGCCTAGGTCGCCTAATCTGGTATGGCACAGGATTGCTAATCCTGCGGACCTCGGTCTATGCGAGTTCAAATCTCGTCCTAGGCGCTTCATTTATCAAATTTAAATAAAAATTATCTATAATTTATTCAAATTAATATATTTTTCTTTCTAAAAAACGATAAAAAATAATCTTTATAAATATATTTCCTCAAAATTAAATCATATTATATATTAAAAATATATTTTTTCTAAATTTATTATTAATATAATTATTAAAATTTGTGGGCCGCCCCGGATTTGAACCGGGAACCTTTTCCACGTCAAGGAAACGTCATACCGAGTTAGACCAACAGCCCATAAATACAAATTAATAATAAATTATAAAATACTTATTAATTTTAAATATTTTTATATTTAAAAATCAATTTTATTTATGGCATTTGAATTTTTAAGTTGGGGATTTAATAATGATATTGTATTGAAGGTTATTTTATCTGTTCTTTTAGGTGGAATTGTTGGATTAGAAAGACAAATGAAACATAAACCGGCTGGATTCAGAACAAATATTTTAGTAGCATTAGGGGCAACTATGTTTGCTACTGCTGCTTTATCTATAAACTCTGATTCTAGAATTTTGGCTGGAATAGTAACAGGTATTGGATTTATTGGTGCTGGTAGTATAATTGCTTCACATGGACATGTTAAAGGATTAACAACAGCTGCAAGTCTTTGGATTTCTGCAGCTATAGGACTTTCAATTGGTATTAATCAATATGAATTAGCAATACTTGGAACTATAGTTGCTTTTATTGTACTAAAATTTAAAATTATTGATGATAAAATAAGTTCTTTTGGTTCTAATAAAAAGAAAATAAGAAAATAATTATTTTCTTGTACTAATATAAAATGAAAAAATTATCATTATTACCGACATTATAATTGCTATTGTAGAAAATAATACTAAAGTTGGATCTGGTCCTGGTATATTATTATCAATTTCAGAAGATTGTTCTGTAAAAATTGTATATAATCCGCTTGTGAAAAATAATATTATAGATATTATAATTCCTAATCCAATAAATATTTGTTTATTTTTAAAAATATTATCTAATTTTGATACAAAAAATGAAACTATAATACCACCAATTGTAAAAAATAATATTAAAATAGTTAATTGAAAGAAAAATGAAGAAAATTGTGTCGTGAAACTTAAACCAAGTATATTTGGAACTCCCATAATAAGCAAACCAATTGCTATAGGAAGTATTATATTAACTATAGGAGTTCTGCTAAATATTTTTGATTTTCTTAAAAGTGCAAATAATACTACTGTTGTAAGTAAAAATGGTAAAACAAAATCTATTATTCCAATATTTGCAAATGATTGGATAATTTCTGTAGCTACTGATGGATTTCTAACAACTTCTGTTCCATTTGCTTCTATCATAATTTAATTAACATATTAACCTTTTTTAATATATTGAATTTTTTGAATTTTATATTCAATTAGATCAACTGTCTATTTTTAACAAAATTTCTTTCAGCATCTAAAATATGATGTAATAAAATATCTTAATCTTTATAATATTTAGATAAAATTCTTTTTGTAGTATATGGTCTAATACTTCTCCAGAAAGAACTATAACTGCTTTACTTTTATAATTCATAAAAAGTTCTACTTTTTCTTTCATTTGATTCCATTATTTTTCTTCATTTGTACTTTTTGTTTATTTTTTTAATATTTTTTTATATTCTATATTTTTCTCAAATATTGGTGCCAAAATTATTGTATTACATTTACTATATTTTAAATTATCATCAACATTATTTGCAAAATATATTTTAGACCACTAATAACAATTTGTACATATCATTCTTATTTTTGTATTTAATAATCTTTTTTTAAAAAATTTAAATATTTAATTTTCAGGTTTTTCTAGTCCTATAATTTCTGCAAATTTATTTTGTAATCCAATTTTTCCAATTGGGGAAATACCTTTTTTGAATATGATTTTTATATTACCTTTCTGGATTTTTTTTAATATTAATTTTGATCTTTCTATATCTAATTTATCAGTTTCAATTTCTTTTAATGTCTCTTCATATATTGGAGTTCCAGAAAAATCTTCTATTAATTTTTTTATTTTTACTCTACCAAATTCAGCTTCTTTTGAAAATGCACCAAATCTTTTCGCTACATGAATAAATTTCCAATCAAATAAATCACTTTTTATTAAACCAAGTTCTAAATAACTTTTAAAATATTTTATATCAGTTTCCATTATAACTTCTTTTAAAATATCTAAATTTTTATTTGGCATTTTTATCATTATTCTATAAGCATCTATTTTCAAACCTACAGAACCAATTCTATTTTTTATTAAAAATGAAATAAATCTTCCTAAAGTATCATTTACTTTTATACCATATGGAGAATGAATTACTATTAAATTATTATAATCTTCAATTAACATTGTTTTATCATCTGGTATTACTCCAAATTTTTTTTGTTTTTTTATAATGTTAATCATAATTTTTGCACATGTTTTATCTATTGGATATTTTTCCATTAATATTTCTATTATTGTAGAATCTTTTTCTTTATCAATATATTTTGAAATTAATCCACGAACATTACCAACTTCTTGAGCAATTGAATAAGAAATTGGAATTAATTCACCTTCCCATCCTGGTATAGCAGCTTTAATATCAGTAGTTGGTTCTACCATGATTTTTTTATCTTCTATTGAAATTATTTTATAAGCCTCACTTTTTAAAATAAAAGTTGTCCCAACTTCACCATGTACTGCGATAAATTCTTCATCAAGAACTCCAATATAAGAATTATTGTAAATATTGAATACTTGATAATTTTTTATATTAGGTATAGTTGAAAGTTGATTAAAATAAAAATCAAATCCACGTCTTTTCTTATTTATAGTATCATTATAAAAAATAAGATTAAGTTTTGATAATTGATTTAAAACTTTTTTGAATTCATATTCAGTAAGTGTTTTATAAGGATAAGCACGTTTTATAACATCATATATTTTTTTAGGTTCAACTTGACCCATATCAAAAGTCATTCCAATTATTTGATGTGCAAGAACATCATATGGTTTTTTATGAATATTAAAATTTTCAAATTCTTGATTAATTGCTTTCCTTGCTATAACTGCACTTTCAAAAACATCATCTACATCTGTGGTTATTATAATTCCTTTACTTATTTTAGAAAGATTATGACCTGCTCTACCAATTCTTTGAATAATTTGTGAAACCCGCCTTGGTGACATATATTGTAAAACTAAATCAACACTACCTATATCTATTCCTAATTGAAGACTTGAAGTTGATATTAAAGCTTTTAATTTTTTCTCTTTGAAAAGTTTTTCTGAATTTATTCTAACATTTTTACTTAATGATCCATGATGTACATCTATTGGTAAAATCTTATCTAATGTTTTTATTCTACTACTTAATATTTCAGCAAATTGCCTAGTATTTGTAAATACAATTGAAGATGTTGATGATTTTATTAAATCTATAATTATACGTAATCTAGATGCTATATCAATTGAGGTAAAAACTTTTTCTGCTATTTTCTCATCTCCTTTTTTAATTTTTGGATTAATAACATTAATTTCAATTTTTTTTGTAGTATCTGCATTTAAAATATCAACATTTCTTCCTCCTGCAAAAAATTTTGAAACAATTTTTGGATTTCCTACAGTTGCAGATAACATAATTAACTGAAAATCTTTACAATATTCTTTCAACCTTTCAAGTGCAACTGAAAGTTGAACACCTCTTTTACTCTCAACCATTTCATGAACTTCATCAATTATAACATATTTAACATTTTTTAAATTTTCACGGAATTTTTTACCTGTTAAAATTGGTTGTAATGTTTCAAGAGTTATAATAAGTAAATTTGGTGGAAATTCAAGTTGCATTCTTCTTTCATATTGTGAAGTATCTCCATGTCTAACAGAAATTTCTAATCCTGTTTCTTGTCCCCACCACATCATTCTATCAAGTAAATCTCTATTCAATGATTTTAATGGAGTTATATATAAAGCTGAAATTGGTTTATCTTTATTTGTCATTATCTGACTTATAACAGGTAAAATTGCAGATTCTGTTTTTCCAGTACTTGTTTTTGCTAATAATAAAATATTTTTTCCATTAAGTATTTCTGGTATTGTTTTTTGTTGTGGTAAGGTAGGAGTTTTAAACCTTTTTGAAACTATATTGTACAATTCTGAATTTAATTTTTCAAAAACCATTAAAAATAACCTCATTAATAGCTAAAGCTATAATTATAATATATATTATAATGTGATTTTAATTTCCAAAACATAATTTTAATAGTAAAATAAATTTTGTTAATTTTAGTTAAAAGCTTTTACATCTAAAAAATAATATCTAATTATGATAATAATTAAAATTGATTATTTGAAAAAAATATTATTAGATGGTTTGATTAATTATATTTTTTTTGTTCCAATTATACTTATTTTAAATACTTTAACTTATTTTTTTGGATTACCTTACTGGAATCTTCATAATATAATAATTTTCATATTAACAAGTTTTATTATATCTTTTACAATGGGGGGAATATTTGGGAGATTATTAAATTTATGGAGGAATAAATTAAAATATAATTTTAATTATACAAAAAATGTAAAATTATATAAAAATCTAATATTAGATTCTATTATTGTTTACATATATTTTACACCTATAGCAATAATTTTAAACACTTTAACTTATTTTTTTGGATTACCTTACTGGAATCTTCATAATATAATAATTTTCATATTAACAAGTTTTATAATAAATTTTGCTCTTGGTGGAATTTTTTGTAAAATTGTAAATATTTGGAGAAGGAAGTTGAATTATTATTGATTAAAAAAGAAAAAATACAAAAAATATTTAATATATTGAAAAAAAGATATTCTGTAAGAAATAAAAAAATTAATCCTTTTAGAGTTTTAATGCATGTAATGTTAGCCTCTAGAACAACAGATTTAGTAAGTTGGCCTGCTGCTGATAGATTAATTGAAAAGGGTAAAAATATTTCAAATATTTCAAAAATGAAAATTAATCAAATTGAAAAAATAATTTATCCATCAAATTATTACAAAACAAAGGCAAAAAATATAAAAAAAACATGTAAAATGATTATAGAAGAATTTGATTCTAAAATTCCTAAAACAAGAGAAAATCTTATGAAACTTCCTGGTGTTGGTGGTAAATCAGCTGATATAGTCCTCTCATTTTCATACAATAAACCTGTTATTGCAGTAGATGCTCATGTTAAATGGATTGTTAATACTTTAAAAATAAGTAATGAAAAAGAACCTGAAAAAATTCGTAAAGAATTACATGAAATATTTCCAAAAAATAAAAGAATAGAAGTAAATGATTTATTTGTTCAATTTGGAAAAGAAATTTGTAATACAAGTAGACCAAAATGTTGGATGTGTCCTATTAAAAATATATGTCCTTATGATAAAAAAAGATTAAAAAAATAAAATTTTATTTTAAATGAAGCATATTTATTTATTAATATTTATAATTTATTATGCAAAAACAAATTATTGAAAAAATTTCATGTTTAAAAGATTTAAAAGAAATAAAAAATAAGAATACATTAATTGTTCCAGAAAAAAAGAAAGAATATAAAGAATTTATCGGAATGGATTTTAAAAAATTAGATAATAAAATTATGGAAGAAACTGAAATTGTTATTGATAATTTAAAAGATTATAATATTAATAATTCTATGATTACAAAATTAGTTATTGAAAATGGAAATAGTATAAATGCAAGACATAGTAGAATTAGAGAAATATATGGTAGAAATTGTAAAATAATTGAAGATATAGATTTTAAATCTGCTGAAATTGATAAAATTGATATTTCATATTCTCATATAAATGGATATGGAAATTTTCATGGAATTAAAGTATTAAATAATTTTATTGCAAAATATGTTAAATCAACAGGTATAAGTTTAGTAAATTCTAAAATTAACGGTAAAGTTGAATTTGAAAAATCTGAAATAAATAGAAAATATATGACAAATGCTTATGTAAAAAAAGATTATAATATTAATAGTTCTGAAATTGGAATGTTAAATGCAAATAATATAAAAGTAGGAGGTAATTTACTTACTGACAAAGCAAAAATAAAAGAATTGGAAATAAATAATGGTGTTATTTTTGGTAAATATGATTGTGATTATATAAAAACAAAAAATAATAATAATAATGAATAAATTTTAAATGTTAAAAAACTAATTAATATTAATGATAGATAAAGGGAAAATATTTGAAAAATTTAAAAAAGAACCTAATAAGTATTGGAAAGTAGAAATGTTTGAAAAAGAAGGTTATATTAGAAAAATATGTAAAGAATGTAAAAATGGTTTTTGGAGTACAAATGATAAAGAAAATTGTCCTGAACATGATGATTATAGTTTTATAGGTAAAAAGAAAACAAATGTTAATTGGGATTATGTAAAAACTTGGAAAGAATTTGAAAAATTTTTTAATAAAAAAAATCATACTACAATACCTAGATATCCTGTAATATCAAGATGGCATCCAAATCTTTTTTTCACACAAGCATCAATACAAAACTTCCAAAGATTTAATGGAAATATTATGGAATTTGATTATCCTAATAATCCATTAATAGTTCCTCAAGTTTGTTTAAGATTTAATGATATAGAAAATGTTGGAATAACAGGAAGACATATGACATCTTTCATAATGGCTGGTCAACATTCATTTGAAGATAATAATGGATATTGGAAAGATAAATGTATAGAATTAAATTTTGAATTTTTAAATAAAATTATTGGAATAAAAAAAGATGAATTGATTTATACTGAAGATATTTGGTCAATGAATGATATGTCTGCTTTTGGACCATCAATTGAAACACATTCAAATGGATTAGAAATTGTAAATAATGTATTCATGCAATTTAAAGAAATAGGAAATAAATATAATGAATTAAAAAATAAAGTTATTGATGTTGGTTGGGGATTTGATAGATTACCTTGGATTATAAAAGGAAGTCAAACAATATATGATACTGCTTTTGGAAATATTACAGATAAATTAAAAAATGAAATTTCAATAGATTATGATGAAGAACTATTCAAAAAATATGCACCAATTTCAAAAAAATTAGATATAGATAATTTAATTGACATAAAAAATTCTAGAAAAATAATAGCACAAAAACTTAATATTGATGAAAAAACTCTTGAAAATAAAATTGGACAAATTGAAGCAATTTATGCTTTACTTGATCATTCACGTGCATTAACATTCGCTATTACTGATGGTGGATTACCTTCTAATGTTGGTGGAGGATATAATTTACGTGTTATTACTAGAAGAGCAATGTCTTTTATTGAAAAATATAATTGGAATATAAAATTACATGAAATTTCATTAATGCATTCAGAATATTTAAATGAAATGTTTCCTGAAATTCTTGAAAATATAAATGATATTGAAAAAGTTCTTACATCAGAAGAAAAAAAATTCAATAATAATAAAAAAAGAAGTAAAAAATTAACAGATTCTCTTAATGGAAAAATTCTATCTACTGAAAAACTTGTTAAATTATATGATTCAGAAGGAATAACTCCTGAACAAATTGGTGTTGATATTCCAGGAGATTTTTATGATAAATTGACAGAGAAACATAATATTAATAAAAATGAAAAGAAAATAAATAAAATAGATGTTTCTAAAATAAATCCAACAGAAATTCTTTATTATAAAGAACCGGAAATATTTAATTTTTTTGCTAAAGTTATATGTAATTTAAATGAAAATTTAATAATTTTAGATAAAACTGCTTTTTTTCCAACAAGTGGTGGACAATTAAATGATTTAGGAACAATAAATGATATAAAAGTACTTGATGTTTTTAAAATAGGTAAAATTATTATACATAAATTATCTAAAAAAATTGAAAATGGTGAAAATGTTAAATGTTGTATTGATAAAGAACGTAGAATTAAATTAATGATACATCATGATGCAGTTCATATTGTTAATGGTGCTACCAAAAAAATTATTGGAAATCATATACATCAAACAGGATCTGAAAAAAATATTGATAAAGCAAGAATTGATATAACTCATTTTGAAACATTAACAAATGAAGAAATTGAAAAAATTGAAAATTTATCAAATGAAATTATTAGAAAAAATATTCCCATTACCAAAATTGAAATGATAAGAAGTGATGCTGAACAAGAATATGGATTTAAAATATATCAGGGTGGATATGTTCCTTCAAAAAAAATTAGAATTGTAAAAATAAAAGATTTTGATATTGAAGCTTGTAGTGGAACCCATGGAGATAAAACTAAAGATATTAAATTTATTAAAATAATTAAAACAAAGAAAATTTCTGATGGTGTTGTTAGAATTGAATTAAAGGCAGGTGATGTTGCTTTTGAATATTTAAAAAATAGAAATAAAATACTGAAAGAAATTAGTGATAAATTAGATGTTTCTTATGATGAAATACCAGAAAAAGTTAAAGAAATTTTTAATACTTGGAAAAAACTTAGGAAGGGTAAAAGATGAAATATTTTATCATTACAAATACAATATCAAATAAAAATTATAAAGATATACTATCAAAAATAATTTTAAAGAAAAAATTAGTAGCTTGTGTAAAATATAATAAAGTTAATAATTTATATTGGTTTGATGAAAATTTTAAAAGAAATGATGAAATTTTATTGACAAATATTACAAAAAAGAAGAATTTGAATAAAATAACAAATGAAATTAAAAAAAATAGTAATCAAAAATTACCTAAAATAATTAAAATTCCAGTAAATGGATGTAATATAGAATATATGAGGTGTATATCAAATGTTATTAAATGAAATTGAAATAGATAAATTGATAAAAAAAGATAAGATATTAAAAAATGTAGCTCAAATATTAAATGTTGATGAAAAAGATTTGATAAAAGTAATTGAAAGGTTTCAAAAAGAAATTAAAAATATGGAATCTAATTTAGATTAAATATTTAAGCTTAAATATCAATTATTTTCTATGGAGCATACAAATAAAGAATTTATTTGGAAACATAAAAATGAATTAAATAAAATTGTTCATGAAATATCATTCACTATAAAAGAAAATAAATCTGATATGAAATATAATATCAGTCAATTGATGTGTGATGTTGTTAATGAAGCAAGTATAATTAGTGGTTTTTGTAAATCAGATGAAAAAAAAAGAATTGAAAATATAATGACATGTATTAGAGATCCTTTAAATTGGGGATATTTTAGTACTATTGAAAGAAAATTAAATGAACTAAATTCTATAACACCTGAATATGATGATGAAAGAAAAAATGAATTAAATTTTAAAATTCCATTAATGAATAAATCTATATTGGTAAAAATTATAGATTAATTTTTTTAGATATTAAATTATTTGGTTTTTTCAATTTATCTAATTTAACCTCTATTTCAGTAAGTTCTTTTACTATTCCAATATTAATTTTCTTTAATTCTTCTTCAGGTATTTCTCTTGACATAAATTTTTGTTTTAATTTTTTAGTTATATTATGTAATTCTTCATGTCTTTCATTAAGATTTAATATTTGATTAGAATTTTCCTTATAAATTAAAATAAAGCTTATAATAGTTATAATTGATCCAATTACAATTAGTAAAATCTCTGTAAAATCAACTAAATATAAATTTATTAATAATAAATTAATTATTGGTGTATTTGGAAAATTAATAGGATTAATAATATGTTCTAAAGCTATTAAAAATATACCAATACTTAAATTTATCCATGGAAGTGTTATTTTTTTCTTTGAATTTATATTTTTTCCAATATATAATAAAAATATAGAAATAAAAATAAATAATATAAAAACAAACAAATTAACAATAGAAAATAACGTTTCTGATTGTTGTTC
>JABABT010000008.1 GCA_014238095.1 Candidatus Aenigmatarchaeota archaeon | reverse complement strand
CTACAGGTGGAACTACAGGTGGAACTACAGGTGGAACTACAGGTGGAACTACAGGTGGAACTACAGGTGGAACTACAGATGAAATTACAAGTGTAAATAATGTAAATTTAATTAATTTTTCTCAAATTAAAGAAATAAATAATTTATTCTCAAAACAATTAAATATTTCAATAGGAATAGATCAAGAAATATTAACACCAATAGAATTAATTGAATATAATTTATCAATTAATAAAATAAAAATAACAAGTTTAGAAAAATTAGAAAATGTTTATTTATCTATATATCAAATTAATAAAAATGATTTATTAATTAATAATATACCAGAATTAAAAAATAAAGTTTATCAATATATTAATATAACATTAACTAAATCAAATTTAAATGATAAAATATCTTTTAAAGAATCTAAAATACAATTTGAAATATCTAAAAACTGGTTAACAATAAATAATGTAAGTAAAAATCAAATATATTTATCTAAATATTCTAATGGAGAATGGATAATTTTAGATACAATAATATTATATGATAATTTAGAAAATATTGTTTATGAATCAACATCTTCTTCATTTAATTTATTTTCTATATATGTTAATTCTAATAAAGAAAATATAGAAGAAGATAATTTCTTAAAAAATATAAAAATTCATCATGATTTAATAGAATTTTTAAATCAAAATATAGCCTATATTATAACAATTTTATCTGTAATAATATTTGTAATATTTTTAAGAATTTATTTAAGGAAAAGAAATTCAAGTAATTTTATTTTTAAAAATAAAATTGAAATAAAAGAATAATTTATAATTATTATATTATTTAATTTCTAAATTATAATTTAAAATTTATATATTGACCAACTTTAATTTTATTTTTATCAGAAAATCCAGAATTTACTTCTAAAATATATTTAGAATTCATATCTGTTTTATAAATTGGACAATAACCTAATGATTCACAAGGTTTAGCATTTTTTTCTATAAAAATTATTTTTTTATTTTTATCAATCCAAATTATATCAAGTGGTATACTAGTATTTGCCATCCATATACTATGTTTTTCTTCTTTTGAAAATATAAATAACATACCATTATTTTTAGGTAAATTTTCTCTAAACATGAGTCCTCTAATTTGTTTTGGTAATGTATCAGCAATTTCAGAATTAATAGTAATATTTCCAATTTTCACATCAATATATTTTTGAGATTGATATTTACCAATAATTAATATTATAAAGAAAAAAATCATTAAGAATATAAGTCCAATTATAATATAATTTATCATATATTTTATTAACATTCATTATTTAATTAATTTAAATAATAATTATTATATAAAAATGCAGAGGTCCCGTAGCCTGGTCAATCGGACTAGCCTTAGGAGCTAGCTGCTTAGTGCATACGAGGGTTCAAATCCCTCCCTCTGCATATATTATTAATAAGATGATAAAATACCTAAAATAATTAATACAATAACTGAAATTAAGGTTATTAATAAATTATTTTTATCTAAATTTATTTTATTTTTTATATTTAACATTAAATTATTTCCCCATATTATTTTAAGAATGTTATAAATGTATGAATTGATGTGATATTTGACCTGTATACCATATTAGTAATATTCCTAATATGATTAATAATATTTGTATTAATGATTTTTTATTAGAAATTATTTTTTTAGTTTCTGGTATTAAATCTGATGCTGCAATATAAATAAAAACACCAGCAGAAAATCCAATTATTGGTGATATAATTCCTTCAATTGATGTAATGAAATAATATGATATGAAAACACCGACAACTGATGCAAGTGAAGATAAAATACTAATAATAAGTATTTTCTTTCTTTTCATTTTACCATGTAAAAGTATACCAAAATCACTTATTTCTTGAGGTATTTCATGCATAACTATTGCAATAAATGCGGTTATTCCGATAAAAGGAGATACAATAAATGCAGCAGTAAGAATTACACCATCAATAAAATTATGTATGGTATCACCAATAATAACTAAAGAATTATAAGAATGTTTTTCTTTTTCTCCATATGTATGATGATGATGCCATATAACAAATTTTTCTATAAGAAAAAATATTAATATACCAATAAGTGCACTAATAAAAACATTTTCAATATTATTTCCTTTTTCCAATGCTTCTGGTAATAAATCTAAAAATGCAGTTGATAGAAGAGCACCAATAGCAAAAGCTACAAATATATATGATAATTTATATGCAATTTTTTTACTTTTTAGTAATATTATTCCACCAATAAGTCCTAAAAAACTACTAATTATAACAAAAAAAAGTATAATTATTAGATCATTTATCATAGCTTAAATATACACATTTCAGAATATATATATGATAAAAAGAAAAGGGTTTCCAGAAAAAAATGAACTTGTTATGTGTAATGTAAAAAGAATAACTCCATTTGCTGCTTGGTGTGATGTTGATGAATATGATGTTGATGGAATGATACATATTTCTGAAACTGCTGGAAAATGGATTCAAAATATAAATGATCATGTAAAATTAAATAAACAATATGTTGCAAAAGTTGTTAGAATTGATAATTCTAAAAGAATTATAAATATAAGTTTAAAAAGAGTTTCAAAACGTGAAAAAATAGATAAGATAAATGTTTTTCGTAAAGAACAAAGAGCTGAAAAAATTTTAGAACAAGCAGGTAAAGAATTAAAAAAAGGATTAAAAGAATCTTATGATGAAATTGGATATATTTTACAAGAAAAATTTGGTGAACTTTCAACTGCATTTGAAGAATTGAAAAAAAATCCAAAAGAATTTGAAAATATTAAAATCTCAAAAAAATGGATAAATATTTTGATTCCTATTGTAAAAATAGCATTCAAAGATAAGGAAACTATTTTAAAAACTGAGATTAATATGAAAAGTTTTGAAGGAGATGGTGTTAATAGATTAAAAAAAATTTTATCTGAGATTAAAAATCAAGGTATTAATATTAGATATTTATCAGCTCCAAAATATATAGCAGAATTTGTTACAAAAAATCCTAAAAATGAAGAAAAAAATATTCGTTTAAAATTTGAAAAAATAATTAAAAAATCAAAAGAATTGAAAGTAGAATTTGATTATAAAATTTCTAAATAAATTATAATTCAGTATTTATTTGACATCCAGTTTTTCTAATTAAAATATCAAAATTAACTGGACCTTCAATTATTGATTTATCTTCAAATTTCCAGGTAGGATAAGAAGTTATATTTTCATCTATACATATTTGTGTTTGGCCACGTTTATCTGGAAGAGAACATTCTACATAATTTAAATATTTTTCAGATGAACCAAATAATTCTTTTTGATTTTCACAATGAGAACACCAAAAAGCACCATAAAATATAGCACCTTTTTCATTCAAACATTTAGCAAATTGATTATATTCATCATTTTCTATATTTAACGAATAAATTTCTTTTGTAGGTGAAAAATAAATTAATATTCCTATTCCAATAATAGTTAAAATTATTATAATACCAATAAAATGTATTTTCTCAATTTTTATTTTAATTTTAGTTTTTTTATTATCATCCATTTTCAATTACCTTACATCCATCAGATGTACATGAAGATTCTATATTTGGTTCTCCTCTTTCAGGACATTTACCAGATTGGATACATGCTTTATCTGTTATATATTTTAATTCTTCATTTATATTATTATTTTTATCATTATAAGTTATTAATATTTTATCAAGATCATTTAATATGTATTTTTCCATTAATTTATCTTCATTATCATTTACAAAAACTTTTAATTTATTATTTTTATCATTACAATAAGAACTTTTATTGTCTAAAATTAAACAAGTAGAATTGAATTTAATTCCAATTGAAAAAAAGAAAAATTCTAAAGTATTTCCTTTAATATGTGAATGGATTAAATCTCCATCCATATCATGTAAATGTATAAAATTATTTTTTATTTTTTCATCTGACATATATTTTTCTTGTGAAAAATTATATTCTTCATTTAATATATAAAGTTTGAAATCAGCATGTTCATGAACTTCTCCTAATATTTGATTATCAGTTTCATTTTCATAAATAAAGAAAAATAAACCAACAAATATACTAATAATAATTAAAATTGGAAGAAATATATATAAAATTTTCATAATATACATAATATATATAAATAATTATTATAAATAACTTTTATGAAAATGTTTAAATGTTCTTTATGTAATGAATATACTTTTAAAGAAGAATGTTTAAAATGTAATATAAAAACTATGAATCCAAACCCACCAAAATTTTCTCCAGAAGATAAATATGGTGAGTATCGTAGAAAAATGTTGATAAAAAAATGACAACAGAAATAATAGAATTTAATAAACCAAAATTAAAATCCCCAATTTTTATTGAAGGATTACCAGGAGTTGGTAACATTGGTAGAATAGCTGCTGGTTATTTAATTGAAGAGTTAGGTGCTAAAAAATTTGCAGAGTTACATTCTTCTTATTTTATGCCACTTGTACTTTTACATCCTTCATCATTAGTTCATGTATTAAAAAATGAATTTTATTATTGGAAAGCTAAGAAAAAAAATCAGAGAGATTTAATAATTCTTATTGGAGATTCTCAGAGTATAAATCCAGAAGGTCATTATGAAATAGTTGAAAATATTTTAAAATATATTAAAAAATTTGATGTAAAAATGATGTTTACATTAGCAGGTTTGAGTGTAACAGAACCTAAACATAAAGTACCATATGTTCTTGGAACTACAAATTCTGTGAAACTTGTAAAAAAATATAAAAAATATGGAATTGATTTCAAAATATCTTCTCATGTAGGAACTATTTCAGGAGCAGCTGGATTATTATTAGGACGTGGTATGTATCATAAAATTGATGGAATTTGTTTACTTGGAGAAAGTATTGGTTTTCCAATGATTGCAGATCCAAAATCTTCAGAAGAAATATTGAAGGTTTTAATAAAAATTTTAAATTTAAATGTTAAAACGAAAAAACTTGATAAAAAAATTAGAGAAATGGAAGAATTTATTCAAAAAATACAAAATATAGAAAAACAAACAATACCACAAACTATTAGTCAGCAACCTAGTAAAATATCTGATGAAAAAGAAAGATTAACCTATATTGGATGATGAAAAACTTTAAAACCATTAAAGTGGAATATTTTTTATGACACAAAAATTATTGATATCAGATTCAGAATATAAATCATCTGGTATTTATATTGGAATGAAACAAAGAACATCACAAATGAAAGATTATATATATAGAGTAAGACCTGATGGATTATCTTTATTAGATATTAATAAAATTGATGAAAGAATAAGATCAGTATCAAAATTTTTATCAAAAAATAAAAATATTTTAATTGTTGGTAGAAAAAATATTTCACATAATGTTATTAAAAAATTTGGTGAAATAATAGATTCTAATTTTGTAGCAGGAAGATTTATGCCAGGAACATTAACAAATCCTTCATATAAAAAATTTTATGAAGCAGATGTTGTTATTGTTGTTGATCCTCAAACAGATTACCAAGCAGTTAATGAAGCATTCAAAGCAAGAATTCCAATAATTGGAGTATGTGATACATTTAATGATACTAAAAATATTGATATTGTTATACCAGCAAACAATAAAGGAGTTAAATCTTTAGCAACATTATTTTGGTTATTAGCTCGTGAATATAAAAAAGAAGTAGGGGATATAATAGAAAATAAAGAATTTAATTATTCTATTGAAGATTTTGCTGGTGGTAAAATTTTAGAAGAAGAAAAACAATAAATTTCTTTATTATATTATAAAATATATATTATATAAAATATTTATTTCTAAATATATAATAAAATGAAAAGTTTAATAAAAATAAAAACTTTTAATAATAGAAGTTTAAAGATTAAAAAGAGTGATTTAAATTTAATCATTTTTTATAAATAATTAAATATGGTGAAAAAAATAACAAAAGAAAAAAAATATATTATAAATTCAATTAAAAAACGTGATAATACAATAGTACCATTTGATGAAAATAAAATTATAAAAGCTATTTTTAAATCAGTTAAAGCAGTTGGTGGTGAAGATATTGATGAAGTAAAAAGATTAACTTCAATTATTGTAAATAAAATTCAAGAAAAACTTACTGAAAATGAAAATCCTAATGTTGAATTAGTTCAAAATATGGTTGAAAAGGTTCTTATCGAAGAAGGACATGCTAAAACAGCAAAAACTTACATAATTTATAGACATAAACATGATGAAATGAGAAAAATAAAAGAAATGTTAGGAGTAACTGATGAATTAAAATTACCTGTTAATACAGTAAAGGTATTAGCATCTAGATATTTAATAAAAAATAATGAAGGTAAAATAATTGAAACAACAAAAGAATTATTTGAAAGAGTTTCAAATGCAATTGCATCTGGAGATAAATTATATGGAAAATCAAATGAAGAAATAACAAAAATTTCTAAGAAATTTTATAATATGATGATTTCTTCTGAATTTTTACCAAATTCACCAACTTTAATGAATGCTGGAACAAAATTAGGTCAATTATCAGCATGTTTTGTATTACCAGTTGGCGATTCACTTGAGGAAATTTTTGATTCAATTAAACATCAAGCACTTATTCACAAAACAGGTGGTGGAACAGGATTTTCTTTTAGTAGATTGAGACCAAGTGGTGATCATGTAGCAGGAACTTTTGGAGTTTCATCTGGACCAATTTCTTTTATGAAGATTTTTGATGCATCCACAAATGAAATAAAACAAGGTGGAAAAAGAAGAGGAGCAAACATGGGAATTTTAAGAATTGATCATCCAGATATAATGGAATTTATAATGTTAAAAGAAAAAGAAGGAATTTTATCAAATTTTAATATATCAGTTGCAATAACTGATAAATTTATTGAATGTGTGAGAAATAATAGAGAATATGAATTAATTAATCCAAAAGATAATAAAATAACTGGTAAATTAAATGCAAGAGCAGTTTGGAATTTAATTATCACAATGGCATGGAAAACAGGAGATCCAGGAATTATATTTATTGATAAAATAAATAATACATATTCAAATCCAGTACCAAATATTGGTCCTGTTGAATCAACTAATCCATGTGGTGAACAACCATTATATCCTTATGATTCTTGTAATTTAGGAAGTATTAATTTAGGAAAAATGATAAAAGATGGTGATATTGATTGGGATAAATTAAAAACAACAACAAAAAATGCTATTCATTTTCTTGATAATGTAATTGATGTAAATAAATATCCTTTAGTTCAGATAGAAGTGATGTCAAAACGTGTAAGGAGAGTTGGTTTAGGTGTAATGGGATTTGCAGATATGTTAATTAAATTAGGTGTTCCTTATAATTCAACATATGCACTTAAAATAGCAGAATCTGTAATGAAATTTATAACAGATGAAGCAAGACAAATGTCTGTAGATTTAGCTAAAGAAAGAGGATCTTTCTTAGAATTTGAAAATAGTATTTGGAAGAAAGAAGGTTATGAATGTATGAGAAATTCCACAGTTACAACAATTGCACCTACAGGAACTATATCAATTATTGCTGGTGGTTGTTCACAAGGAATAGAACCTTTATTTTCTGTTGCATTTTTAAGAGCTGTTAGTAAAAGTTTAGGATATGATTTAGTAGAAGTAAGTCCTTTATTTGAAAAAATTGCAATTAAAAATGGATTTTATTCTGAAAATATAATGAAAGAAATAGCACAAAATACTTCAATTCAAAATTTAGAAAATATACCAAAAGATATTAGAAAATTATTTGTTACTGCTTTTGATTTGTCACCTGAATGGCATGTTAGAATTCAAGCAGCATTCCAAAAATATACTGATAATTCAGTAAGTAAAACAATTAATTTCGCAAATAATGCAACTCCAACTGATATAGAAACAGCATACATGCTTTCATACGATCTTAATTGTAAAGGAATTACAGTTTATAGAGATGGAAGTAAATCTTTCCAAATTTTAAATGTTGGTAAGAAGACGGAAACTAAAAAAATACCTCTTCCAATTAATGAAAGTGGAATTGTTGAATTAAAAGAAAAATGTGAAGGATGTAGTGGGTTTTAGTTTATATTAATAATATTATAAATAATTCAAAATGTTACTAAATTAATGAAGTATATTAAAATATTAGTTTTTTTAATGGTTTTTTCTATTTTAGGTATTAATTTTGTATTTACACAATTTGTAAAAGCAAATGAAATAGAATCAAATCCTTATCAAACATCAGTAACAAACCAAAATAATAGTTTAAAAATAAATGAAATAATATCAGAACAAATTACTAATTTAGAAGATTATCAAAATAATCAACAGAAAAATAATCAAAATCAAATAATAACACAATCTTCATCAATATCACAAAATCCATATGGAACAGAATATATAAGATTAATAATAGAATTTAAAAAAGGACATAATGTTTCTGATTTAATAAATTTACCATCATCAAAAATAGGAATAATAAAAAATAATTATACTTCATCTTCAAAAATATCAATAGAAATAACAAATAGAAACCAATTAAATAATTTATTAAATATGACAAAAATAATAGAAAATATTAGTCCAGTTTTTCCACTTAAAATATATTTATCAAAAAGTTCTCCTTTAATAAATGCTCCACAAACACATCAAATACAAGTAAATGGTCAAAATTTAACAGGAAAATATCAAACAGTTTGTGTTATTGATACAGGAATTGATTATACTCATCCAGATTTAGGTGGATGTAGTAATGATATATCTAATATAAATGATGGTGAATGTGAAAAAGTTATTGGAGGTTTTGATATTGTAAATAATGATGAAGATCCTAAAGATGATAGTGGACATGGAACATCAATTGCAGGAGTCATATCTGCAAAAGGTGAAATAAATGGAATAGCACCTGATTCAAAATTAGTTGCTATAAAATCTTTAAATAGTGAAGGAGTTGGAACATCTGATAATATTATTAAAGGTATTGAATGGTGTACAAACAATGCAGATAATTTGAACATATCAATAATTAGTATTAGTTCTGGATTATTTTTATTTGCACCTGAAGGAACAGCTGGATATTTAAAACCAAATTCTAATTGTGATAATATAGCTCCACATTATTTTTCTATAGTTCAAAATGCAGTTAATAAAAATATATCTGTAATTGTTTCGTCAGGAAATGAAGGTAGTGAAACTCGTATGTCACTTCCTGCTTGTTTATCAAATACAATTTCTGTTGGTGCAACATATAGTTCTAATTATGATGATAATTTTACTTATAGTGATATTTCAGACCATACATTAGATGATAAAATGAATAATGATGGTTATGAATGTGAAGATATTTATCCAAGAATAGATAATATAACATGTTATTCAAATAGAAATAGTTTAACTAATTTATTTGCACCAGGATCATTTATAAATTCAACTTCTTTAAATAGTGGATATAGGCAATCAGGAGGAACATCACTTTCAACTCCACATGTATCTGGTATGTTTGCTATTTTGAATCAAAGATATAAATCAATTTTTGATTTCGAACCTCATCAAAATATATTATTAAATTATGCTCATAATGGTGGAGTTACAATATATGATTATGAAGCATATAATCAAACACCAGTCCAAAAATATACAAGAATAAATGTTTTAAATTCAGTAAAAAATATTACACCAATAGTTGATCATACTTCAACAATAGAAACATATTCAAAAAATAAAAATTATATATTTAATTCATCAATAATTATCTCCAATACAGAAAATCCAATTTTACAATTTAATGGAGTAGATATATTATCAACAAAAATAAATCAAGATAATTCAGAATTTTATATAGTTAATTTAACAGATTTGTCTGCAGATAATTATACATATAATTGGTTATTTAATGATAGTATAAATGTTTATATTAATTCAAATAAAACATTTGAAATAAAAAAATCTCAACCAAATATATCTTTAATATTTAATAATGAAGAATATTTATTTTTAGATGAAAAATTCTTACTAAATTCTACTTTAATTTTAGGAGATAATAATTCAGAAATAAAATTATTTAAAAATGATATAGAAATAAATTCTTCACATGATAATATAATTGAAGATATAATACTAAATAAAACAGGAAATTATAATTATACATTAATTCATCAAGAAACTCAAAATTATACATATTGGAATTATACAAAATTATTTTCAGTTAATGAATATAATTTAACAAGTATATCTAATTTAGGAAATTCAACTAATTATAATAAAAATATATCATTTGAATTAATTGTTCCTGAAAATTCACCTGAAATAAATAATGTAACATTTAGTTTGAATAGAACAAATAATTTAATAACAAATTATACAACAAATTTCAAAAATATAGATATATCTAAAATTAGTAATAATACTCGAAATTTTTATATTAATTTTACACAACATGAGTTTGGTGGAATTGGAAATTATAGTTATTTATGGTATGTAAATAATGAAAGATTTATAGGTTCAACTAATTCAATAAATTTTGAAATTCTAAAAGAATCTCCATCTATAGAAATATTTTTCAATAAAGGAGATATTGAAACATATGTAAAAAATTCAACATTTAATATAACAATAAAATCTGAAGCATTAGAAGATTTAACATCTTCAATAAAATTATATTCAAATATTAGTAATATAATTACAGAATTAAATACTTCATATATTGATTTTAATAATGTAATAAATATATTTAATTCAACAGGATTAGATAATGGAACATATAAAATAATTATAAATATTTCAGAAACAGAAAATTACACAAAAAATTCAATAGAAAGAAATTTTTATCTTTTTGATGAGGAATTAACTATACAAAATAATATAATAAATTTAGGAAATTTTATTCCTTATGGAATAAATGAAAATGTATTTTTCAATATCTCTATTGATAATGATATAGATATAGAAAATATTTCATTTGAATTTACAACAAAATTAAATTCGACTATTTATACAACAAACTTTACTGATAATTCCAAATCAAAAATTAAGAATGAAACTAAAAATATTTTCTATGTAAATTTTACACAACAAGAATTTCTTGGAGCAGGAAATTATAATTACAAATGGTATGTATTTAGTAATAATATACAAAATCAAACATCAACTAAAATATTTACAATTAATAAAATAGTTCCTGATTTACAAATATTATTTAATGGAGGAATTTCATCTTCATTTGAATTAGGAAATTCTATAATAATTACAGCAAAATCTGAAGCATTAGATGATTTAACATCTTCAATAAAATTATATTCAAATATTTTTGGAGAAAATAATGAATTACCAGTAAATATTATAGATAAGAATGAAATAAATTATGTATTTAATCCAACAATTACTCAAATATATAAAATAATTACAAATATTTCAGAAACAGAAAATTATCTAAGTAATAATAAAGAAGTTTTTCTTTATATAAATCCTAGGGGTTCAAGTGGTTCAAGTGGTTCAAGTGGTTCAAGTGGTTCAAGTGGTTCAAGTGGTTCAAGTGGTTCAAGTGGTTCAAGTGGTTCAAGTGGTTCAAGTGGATCAGATAATGT
>JABABT010000027.1 GCA_014238095.1 Candidatus Aenigmatarchaeota archaeon | reverse complement strand
AGAGATGGATTGCTGATATTTATGATCGAGACACGATCATCATCTCTAAATGTAGATACCACATATGTGAAACCATCTATTTCAGCATATGCAGCTTTATTCGTGGCAAATAGGCTGTTATCGTTACTATCTAGTACAGATGTTTGGCTTGGAGAACTTGGGTCAGTAATGTTTATGATTGTTAAATCATCACCTAGTAACCCAAAATATATGGAATTGTCTATTTGGAATGCTTCCATGTATGCAGGGGTCGTAATAGAGTCAAAACCATTCGCGCCGTTTTCTATAATTCCAAATGGTGACATGACAAGATTTGGTATGATTTCAAACGAGTGATTTTGATTGCTAGTTTGTGCAGGTATGTACTCGGGTTCTAGTTTTATGATTTGAATGCCGTTATCATTAGGAGCTGTCACAAAGGCATAGATGGACCCATCAACGGTTGTGGTGACAGTATATGAGGCAGCAGATAATGTGTTATAGCCGCCCACATTATCGGTAAAGGCAGATACAGGAGTGGGGTTGTAGGGGTCTGTGATGTTTATAATTTGAACACCGCTGTCAAGAACGGCTGCAGCTATTGCAAAAGTTGATGCGCCAAGTGTTATGGTGGTAATAGATGCGACATTGTACAGTTCAGTATAGCCACCAACACCATCAGTAATAGAAGATACAGGAGCGGGGTTGTAGGGGTCTGTGATGTCTATTATTTGGATGCCTTGATTATAACGACCTGCCACTAGTGCATACGTTGATGAGTCAAGTGTTACGGTGGTAATGTCGTATGCGCCATGTAGTTGAGGATAGGCATTACCAAGACCAACGGTAGATGCTGGAGTGGGGTTGTAAGGGTCTGTGATGTTTATTATTTGAACACCGTTGTCATTACGACCTGCCACTAGTGCATACGTTGATGAGTCAAGTGTTATGGTGGTAACAGAGTATGGAGCATACAGTTCAGTATAGCCATCCTGATCATCATAAATGGTATGTGCTGGAGCGGGGTTTGAAGGATCTGTTATATCTATGATTTGGACGGCGTTGTCATTATAGGTTACCACTAGGGCAAAAGTTGATGTGCCAATTTTTACGGTGGCAATATCTAATGGAGTATCTAGTCCAGGATAGGTTGCACCATCTGTAACATATGTTACAAGAGATGGAAGAGATGGATTGCTGACATTTATGATCAAGACACGATCATCATTTTGGGACATAGATATTGCATATGTGGAACCATCTATTACAGTATATGCTGCATCAGTTATGGTGTACAAGCTGTTAACGGTAGGATCTAGTACGGATACTTGACTTGGAGAGCTTGGGTCAGTAATGTTTACAATTGTAAAAGAATCAGCTGTCGCATCAGAGTGTACGCCAGCATATATGGAATCACCTATTTGGAATGTGTTTATTTTTCGAGGCTTTACAATAGAGTCAAAACCATCCGTGCCGTTTTGTATAACTCCAAATGGAGATATGTCAAGATTTGATACAATTTCAAGCGAGCGGTTTTGATTGCTAGTTTGTGCAGGTATGTACTCGGGTTCTAGTTTTATGATTTGTATGCCGTTATCATTAGGAGCTGTCACAAAGGCATAGATGGACCCATCAACGGTTGTGGTGACAGTATATGAGGCAGCAGATAATGTGTTATAGCCGCCCACATTATCGGTAAATGCAGATACAGGAGTGGGGTTGTAGGGGTCTGTGATGTTTATGATTTGAACACCGCTGTCAAGAACGGCTGCAGCTATTGCAAAAGTTGATGCGCCAAGTGTTACGGTGGTAATAGATGCGACATTGTACAGTTCAGTATAGCCACCAACACCATCTCTAATGGCAGATACTGGAGAGGGGTTTGAAGGATCTGTAACGTCTATTATTTGGATACCTTGGGTATAACGACCGGCCACTAGTGCATACGTTGATGAGTCAAGTGTTACGGTGGTAATATCATATGCACCATGTAGTTGAGTATAACCACCCCTATTATTGGAAATGGCATATGCTGGAGTTGGGTTGTAGGGGTCTGTAATGTCTATTATTTGGACACCGCTGTCAATAACGGCTGCCGCTAGTGCAAAAGTTGATGTGCCAATTGTTATGATGGTAATAGATGCGACGTTAGACAGTTCAGTATATCCACCCCTACCATCCATAATGGTAGATACTGGAGTGGGGTTGTAGGGGTCTGTGATGCCTATTATTTGGATGGCTTGGTTATAACGACCTGCTACTAGTGCAAAAGT
>JABABT010000036.1 GCA_014238095.1 Candidatus Aenigmatarchaeota archaeon | reverse complement strand
CATGTCAGTTACAACTCGTGCTAGTTCCTGATACGTTGAAAACTGGATCTCCTGTGCTGCAGCGATTGGAGGAAACAACATTAGAATCAATGCCGCTGTCAAGAAAATCAAATACTGCATTATGATGATGAATGTGACTATTAATTTAAACTAGTTGGAATCTCACATTGTTCAAAATAAGATCTTTTTGATCTGTGTGCGAAATTAGAAATATGGGCTCATCTTTTATGTGAATTTATCCCTAATTTAACAGGGTTCTTTTACTTAGATCTATACCTGCATAAAATACGAATCTTCCCTTTATTGAGAATATACAAAATAGATTAAATTTTCATTTTTTTGGATATGCATGATGGGCATAATACAATCCCATATCGGTTAGTCAGGGTGTTCATAGTCTCAACATAATCATACAAATTATTTTTTCTGATCGCTTTCCATTCACATGTAAAAAATAGAATACAGCATAGGTTAATATCATATTTTATACCTTTCCAAAAGTGTTTTTTGTCCATTTTTTCACTCATATTATCCATTATTCAGTATGCGATCAAAAACATGCAGAAATCGATCTCTACACATTTTGGTTAAAATTTTTAACCGAAATTTTATAAATACTAATGACATTGTTAGGAAATATGCGTAATGACGATGGAGTAAAAATTTGTATATGTGGTAAAAAATTTGCACATACAAAAGCAGAAATTGAAGAATTATTTGGTTATCGAATGAGTAAAGGTAAACGCATAGAACAGTCATGGTGTAAAGAATGTCGTTGATTAATCACGTAGGTGAGATATATGCCATTTGTTATGAAAATTTACATGTATGATACCATACATCAACAAAAGAAGACAATGCGTTCCATTAAGGAAACAATGTTTCCAAAAAAAATTCAGATATTGGATACAATTAGACTACCAAATGATAGATTTGGTTATCAAATATCATATGATGAAAAAAAAGATAAGGACCAAACATCTGATGATGCAGATAATGAACGTATGTCATATTACATTTTTTTTGATTTAAAATTAAAAATAGTAATTGTTATGGGATCTGGTAAACATCGCAAGCATGTGTTACATACATTCATGCAAGCAGTAGAGGGCGATTCATGGAAATACTCAATAAAAGATACTCAAATCACAAATAGTGAAATCCGTAATTTAATTGCTAGATTACGCGAGGAGGATAAAAAAAATCATGTAAAAAGAATCACAATGCGATCAGATACTGGCAAACTTATGATGGAATTAAAAGATGTTGAGAAAAAAGTTCCATACTTTGAATTGGATTTTGGTCTTGCGACTAGTTCTGCGGAAGACCATCCGTTGATGGATTCATTTGTTGCCAATGCAAAAAGTATGGGATTTGTTATGCGTTTGTCAAGTTGTAGAGGAATGCGAGAGAAAACAAACGATGGTAAAACAAATAGCTTTGTCATCAAGCCAAAATATACATTTAGGCGTTATTCAAATATACCGTATGGCGGTTGGCTATTATTTATGGACATTTATCTAGTTGGCATTATTGATCAACAAGACAGAGAGGTGAATGAGTATGCCTAATCAATATATTAATACTATTGAGCCGTTTGACATATTATGATTGACGAATTATATAATTTTGTAGTTGGTATTCGTGACATTATGACTGCTATAATATCATCTCTTATTGTTGGGCTTATTTTGTGGTGCATTACAAAACAGATTGATCGTGAGCATAAAAAACGAATTGATGATAGAACTTATAAGTCAATTTTACGTAACAGTGAAATTATATTAAAAGAATTTCAGAGTGTTAAAAAAATATCTAACAATTTAGACCACGATATGAGATCTATTGAAGATATTGACCATCATTTTGAATCCGAGTACTCTAGACTAAAAACTTGCACAGATCGAATACATGACTTATGGCTTAACATGTACAATGTAACACCAAAACAAAATGAAAATATAAGAAAGATAACACAGTATTCTGATTGGATATTAAATGTTTATTTTAATAGTAGAATACCCAAAAACACACGTTTATCGAAATATCAGAGATTACAAGAACAATTTAATACTAAACTGTCTGAACTTGTAGATATAGTAGAACCCATACCAACATGATTTTTCAAGTATGAGCCAAAATAATTTATATTAATTCAATTTTTGAATTGATTTTTTCATCTAAAAATATCTACATCAAAACCCACGCCCATCGTTCGGATCCCACATAAACCTAAATAAGCTCAAAATATCGTTTATCTCACGCTACGTCTTTTTTATCAACCAACCTCTAGGTATCATCTTTATCATGTGGTCATCATTGTTCACATTGATGTATTTGATGTGTTTACCAAATCTGAATATACATTTACATGTATAAAAGATGAATTTTCATGGGATAAATTTACATCACAAATATCAAACATTTAAATCACAAACAAATGGCGATAAATTGACATCGAATTTCAAACCGTTCGGGGGACAAGCCGGCAACCAGTGCGTGGTTGTCGGCCCCACTTTATTAATCTCAAAGTAATGTTTGCAGT
>JABABT010000028.1 GCA_014238095.1 Candidatus Aenigmatarchaeota archaeon | reverse complement strand
TTTGGCGAGACACTGGATATAACGCTTGGACAGCTTTTGGATCAGTTTGGACGATCCTTGGGGTTTGCCTCCCCGTGTGGCAGACGTGTGGAAAAACTTGCATCAAAATCCTCCAAATATGTACAGCTGCCATATTCTGTGCGCGGAAACGATGTATCTTTTTCTGGACTTTTATCAGCTGCAAAAAAAGCTGCACTAGATAAAAAAAATGCAGCGTGTTATTCACTGCAAGAAACTGCATTTGCCATGATTGCTGAAGCATCTGAGAGAGCTCTTGCATTTACTGAAAAAAAAGAAATGCTAGTTGTAGGAGGTGTTGCGGCAAATTCACGTCTTTCTGCAATGTTAAAGGGAGCATGCAAGAGACACAAAGCCAAACTTTACACAGTATCACCAAAATTTTCTGGTGATTGTGGATCACAGATTGCATGTGTTGGAATGTTAGAACGTAAAATATATGATGGTGTAAAAATAAAGGACGCGTTCGTGCGTCAGTCATGGAGACTCGATGGTGTTGATGTAAATTATTGACTCTCTTTTGCGTTTTGTATTGATTTAAGCCATGAACCTGTTCCCAATACGCCAAATTTGAACGTCTTTTGACCGTCTGTTGTATCTGCAGTGATGCATACTTTTTTGATGATAAATCCTTCTTTCCAGACCTTTGTTATTTTATCTAGCTGCACATCCAATACAGTATCGCCGAATTTTTTTGCAAAATCCATTATTCTTCCCCTTGTTTTGTCAAATGCTACGCGTTTGTTTGTGAGCGTTAAAACACCCTGTCCTAGATTGTCTTCATTGCAATCTTCCTGACGTATTTTCTTTTCCCCTTTTTCCATACATGTACTTTACAAGAGTTGGTTATAAGCTAATACAAACCAATCTGTGAGAAATGTATTTTTCAAGTAACGAGTTAGATACATAAATAACATAAAAATTGTAATTCATGTGAGCAACCCATCTCGGCAATTGATAAATAAAAATTCAAAATTTACTTTTATTCTACCTTTGATATTTCTTACATTTCCTACTATATTTTTATTCTCACAAAACATACACGAAAAATTTATCCATATACTTGAGATATTATCTATTTTTATAATTGTGGCTTTTTTTTTGTGGCTATTGTTAGGTTATGTATTAAAAAACCGAATAAAATCTAGCTTGATCATATCTATTTGTACGGCATTATTTTTTTCTTATGGTCATATACGATTCTCACTTGCTAATTTTTTTAATATAACCTCTATAGACTTCATTATTGTTACATTTGGAATTTATATTATTTTAATTGTTACATTACCAATATTCATCATAAAAACAAAACGTGTATTGAATAACCTTGTAAAAATAATTATGGTCTCATCTTTAGTTGTAATGATGATGCCGATTGTAGATATCGGAGAACACTTTGTGTATGGTGATAATTACGATGCAGAGACTTACTCGACAAACACGAATCCAATTTCTGTATCACCTCAAAGTCCTGATGTTTACTACATATTACCAGATGCGTATGCTGGTTTCAAATCAACAGAAATGTACTGGAATTTTGATAATAAAGATTTTAAAAATTACTTGACAGAAAATGGTTTTTACGTAGACGAAGATAGCTATGCCAATTATGATTTTACTGCTGCTTCTTTACCATCTATCATGAATATGACATATGTGTACAATGATGGTGATCCAATAGATATTATTGGACAACATAATAGTGATTGGTCTGTTTTTGATAATTTTCGATCAAAAGGCTATACTACATTTTTTATCGAATCTGGTATTTATTTGAATTATCTTGCAAACAACGTTGATCATAAATTGTGTTCTCCTTCGGATGTGTTGGACACGTTCTTTGCACGGAAGATATTACATAAAACAATGATTTTCCCAGCAGGAGTTGAATTCTTGTTACAAGGAGATCTGCGCGATAAAGTTAACTGTCCGTTTGACGAGTTGGATCACATATTAGAAAATGAAAAATCACCAAAATTTGTATTTACTCATATGATGTCTCCCCATCCTCCATTTGTATTTGGTCCAACTGGTGATAGTCCTGCTTCAATTTTTTCCCATATAAACAATTTACCTGAATACAAAAACAATCTCTACATAGATCAGATACAATTTATCAATTACAAGCTAGAACACACTATAGATAAACTTCTCGACACAGATAATCCTCCTATTATAATAATCCAGTCAGATCATGGAAAAAGAGGAGCAACTAATGATGATGAACCTACCGTACGTAATGATAAACAGCTTAATAATTTCAGAGCATATTATATCCCAAACGGGGATCGAAATATTGAATTAGAAAAAGCTAGTCCCGTAAACACTTTTCGTATATTATTTAATACATATTTTGATGATAACTATGAAATATTGGAAAATAAATTTTATCTTCTAAATGATGAAAAAACTCACTATACAGATATAACAAATTCAACAACTGATTTAAATAATTAATTCGATATATTTTTCATATAATACATGTATCTCTCTGAATTTTTTACCGCCACTGATTCTATAATTTCAAAATATTCTCCAAATGTGGTCTCGAAACTCTCTTTGTTGTAATTATCAAATATGTCCTCTCTAGTAGCTAAAAGCCTCTGTACTTGCGAATCTGTTTTTGGAACAAATTCTATAATTAATGATTTGCAAATTTTTTGGAAAAACTGTGCAATTCTATCAAACGGCAAATTGTTTGAAATG
>JABABT010000007.1 GCA_014238095.1 Candidatus Aenigmatarchaeota archaeon | reverse complement strand
TATTATTAGGTTCAGGTTCAATTGCTATTATTTTTGAATTTATATATTTATTTCCTAACATTATTGAATATTTACCATTATTTGCTCCTATATCAATAAATACACCATCAGATGGAATTTCAAAATATTTTTTAATTTCATTTGAAGTACTTGAAATTGAAAAATATCTAATTATATCATTACTACAAAAAAATAATCCATCTTCATTTTTTACATAAATATTCCATGGTAAATAATAAGAATTTTTATTTATAAATCTAATAGATCCACCAATTAATAAACCTAATTTATCTTTAAATTTATAACCTTCATTAATTCTTTTTATTAATTTAGAAAATTTCATATTTAATATTATACTAATATATGTATATTTATATAATTATAGGGATTTTATGAAATCAAAAAAAATAGCATTATTTCATCCATGGATTAAAAGTAAAGGTGGAGGAGAAAAGGTTGTTTTAGAATTATTAAAAAAATCTAAACATAAATTTGATGTTTATACTTGGGTTTATGATAAAAAAAATACTTATAATGAATTTAATAAATATAAAGTAAATGTTATAGCACCAAAATTTATGAAGTATTTTTCAAAATTATTTTTTTTAAGAGGTATTTTTTTACCATTAAGTTTATTTTTTAAAATTCCACTTAAAAAATATGATAAATTTTTAATTTCAACATCAGGTATTTCAGAATTTATATTATTTAGAAATTATATAAAAGGAAATACATATTCTTATGTTCATACTCCATTAGTAGATGATAAATTTATAAAATGGAGAATTGAAAATAGATATGATAATTTTATAATGAAAAAATTAAGTTTAATTTTAATTAAAATATTTTTTAATACATATAAAATATTTGAGAAAATAGCATGGAATAAAATAGATGTTTTAATTTTTAATTCTAAATTAACTAGAAATAGAGCAATAAAACGTAATTTAATTAAAAATCATAAAAATTATGTTGTATATCCTTTAATTGATTTAAATTCATTTAAAAAAAATAAGAACAAAATAGAAAAATATTTTATTTATATTTCTAGATTAGTTCCATCAAAAAGACAAGATGTTTTAATTAAAGCTTGGGAAAAATTCTCTAAAAACAATGAATATGATTTGATAATTATTGGAAATAAAGATGCAAATAAATCTTATTATAATAAAATAATTAATTTATCAAAAAATATACCATCAATAAAAATTAAATATAATATTAGTAATAATAAGATAAAAGATATTATTTCAAAATCAACAGCAGGTATTTTTTTAGGTTATCAAGAAGATTTTGGAATTGTACCATTAGAAATAATTTCAGCAGGTAAACCATTATTAGGTGTTGATAAAACTGGATATATTGAACTTTTGAAAAATAATCCTTTATATTTTAGAATAAATGAAAAAAATTCAAAAAATAAAATGGAAAAAGAAGTATTAAAAAAATTAGAATTTTTTGTTAAACATAAAAGAAAATTAAATAAAAATGTTAAATTAAAAGCAAAAAATTTTATAAATGAAATTGATTATATATTAAATAAATAATATATATTTAATTAATATAATTTAATATTATAATATGAAAACAATAAAATTTTTATCTAATGGAAAGAATTTTTCAGATAAATTAGGATTATTTATAGGTGGTGTAATAAGAAAAATAAATAGATATAGTAATTATATACCATGGAATATTTACATTAAAAACGAAGATGGATTATTTTTAAATAATAAATTTTCTTTATGTTTTATAAATTCAAATTGTCATGAATATGAAATTAAAAAATATTTTGAAATTCCATCTGATGGTGTATTTATTGATATAGGAGCAAATAATGGTAAATATTCAATAATGTTAGGAAATAAATATATAAATTCAAAAATAATAGCAATTGAACCTGAACCTAATAATA
>JABABT010000035.1 GCA_014238095.1 Candidatus Aenigmatarchaeota archaeon | reverse complement strand
GAAGGATTCAAGATGTGTCTTGATAAAATGATAAATAAAAAAATTAACATACTTCACAATGCACCATTATTGTATCTCCCTGCACATATTCTTGGTAAACCTGATACACTTGAGAAAAGAACTGGAAAATCTATATTTGGTTCACACCATTATGTGGTAAAAGAAATAAAATCTGCTAGGAATATCACAATACATCATAAATTACAGGCTGCATTTTATACTCTATTAATTGGCAGAATTCAACAACGATTCCCAGAAAAATTTTACATAATAGATGGGGATGGGAATGAAAATTCATATTTGTATGATGATTATGAATCACGTCTTGTTAGAGCATTAATACATATGATGAATGTGTTACAACATAAGGAAAAACCAAAACCAGTTTATGACCATGTCCAATATCCGTGGAGTGAATATGGGAATAAATTAGCTATAAAACAGAATGGAATCACTCTAATTATTGGAATTAAAGAGAAAACCGCTAATGTACTAAAAGGATATGGATTTAAGACGATCAATGGTATTGCATCATGTAATATACAGAAATTATCTACTGTACCACGGATAGGTATGGATAAAGCTAAAAGATTCAAAACTAATGCTGAGGCAATAAAATACAATAAAATAATCAAAAAAACTGATCCTGTTATTCCAAATAATAAAATAGAAATATTTGTGGATTTTGAGGGAGAATCATTACCTAGAAATCGAATTTATCTGATAGGAGTATTGGTAAGAGAGAAAAGAAAAAAGAATCGATACATTTCATTCTTTAGTAAACAAATCGGAGAGCGAAGAATGTGGCGAGAATACATCAAATTTATGAAAAAACAGAAAAATTATGCTATTTATCATTGGAGCCATTATGAAGAAACACATATGGTACGAATGATGACAAAACATAAAACATCTCGAGAAGTAATCCAAACTATATTTAATAACTTATTTGATCTACATCCGATAACAACTGATTCATTTGCATTTCCAACATATAAAAATGATCTTAAATCAATTGCAAATAAAATTAATTATTATTGGGATGAGCCGTATCTTAATGGATCTAATATAGGAAATTTATATTATGAATACGTAAGAAACCATGATTCTAAAAAACAATATTTGCAAAGAATCATGAATTATAATAAAAATGATTGTGAAGCAATGATGGCCATAAAAGATTGGTTGTTAAAACAATAAAAATCATAACTGTTTACAATTTTGAAGTTACAGATGAAGACAAAAATTAATCCTTCGATCTTTTTACTTTTGATGCAAAAAACGTTCTCCTTCGATAGAATTTACATCATTTTATATTCGAAAATTTACTAAAGGTATAATACACTAGTGGTATGCATCAAAATAGATATGGAAGCTAGAAACATACCAGTAATACAATTATTTAGTAATGATTTTCAATACATAATTCCAATATATCAACGAAAATATAACTGGGGCAAGAAACATTGTAAGCGTTTGTACGATGATATTGTGAATATAGGTAATAATGGGGGAAAAAATTCACATTTTATTGGGGCGATCACATATGTTGGTGATGCAAATCCTGCACATGCAAATGTAACACCGTATCAAATTATTGACGGTCAACAACGTTTGACTACATTAATGCTACTGTTGGCAGCAATGAGAAATATATTGATAGATAGTGGTGAGAATGTCGTAATAAAGAAAAAAATTGAACAATTGCTATTCAATGATAGCGCAGAACTAGAATCAAACGATTATTATAGAATGATTCTTAATAAAAATGATAATAAGATTTTTAGGTGGATATTAAATGGTAACATGCCAAAAGAATCAGACAACATGTCTGCTAATTTTATATATCTTTTGGAAGAATTAAAATCTAAAAAATTGAATATTGAAACAATATGGTTAGGCATACGTGGATTAAACACAGTAAGTATACATATCAAAAAAGATAGTGGTGATAACCCCCAAGAGATTTTTGAAAGCATGAATTCTACTGGGTTAGATCTATCTGAAACTGATCTAATAAGAAATTACATTTTAATGCAATATTCTGTAAAAGAACAAAATGAAATTTATGAGAAGTTTTGGCATGATATAGAAGAGCAATTTGATGATGAAGATATGGATGAATTTATCCGCCATTACTTGGCAATGAATAAAAAATCTGTTGTTTCTAAAAGAAAAATCTATGAAGTTTTCAAAGAATATACCCGTGATATAAATATGAGGAAGGAAATAGAAAAAATTCACAAATATGCAAAACATTATGCAGAATTAATTTACGAAAATAAAGAGCCGGAGGAATTAAAAGAAGTTATTTGGTATATACGTAAGCAAAATACCAATGTAGCGAATTCGATATTATTAAAAGTTCTAGCTGATTATGATGATAAAAAAATATCCATCAAAGATGCAAAAAATATATTTAATTTAATTGATAATTATCTCATAAGATGTAATGTTTGTGATATAGGTTTACAAGCTGCAAATAAAGTATTTCCAGAATTAATATCAAAAATTAATGTTAATAATTATGCTCAAAGCATTGAGTCTGCACTTATGATGAAAAAAGCGGTAACCCGACAATTCCCAAGAGATGATATCTTTATTGAAAACTTCAAACAAACTCAAATATACTCAAAAAATAAAATATGTAAATACATACTTGGTAGACTTGAACATGAATATAGCAAAGAGAGGGTTGAACTTGATAATTTAGATATTGAACACATTATGCCACAAACAATAAATGCTGATTGGAAAGGGAGCTTGGGTAATAATTGGTCTAATATACATGGTAATTATTTGCATACAATTGGTAATTTGACACTTACAGCATTTAATTCTGAGCTAAGCAATATTTCTTTCAAAAATAAAAAAATACACTATGAAAAAAGTCCTATCCATATTACTCAAGAGTTAGGGGAATATGATCATTGGGGCGAAGATGATATAAAAAATCGAGCAAAAATATTATCCGAAATGGCTACAAAAATATGGAAATGTCCAAATGAACCCAAAAATATTGATGATGATGTGGATGATGATTTTGAAGAAATTGAATATCTTGAAGGTAAGGAGATACAAGAATTGTGGTATAAATTAAAAAATACCATTTTGGTTTCATGTCCAAAAACAAAATTCTATATGACAAAAGTTTATGGTGCATTTAAAGCATATGATAAAAAAGGTAAGGGCACAGGTATTTGCGGAATGGTGGCGCATAAAAATAAAATACATTTATCATATAATTGTAAAATAAATGATAGAATGGTTATACCGTCAGAATTTGTTAAAGATGTATCAATGAAAGGGCGATACTATAATGGAGAATTACGCTCAACAATAACATCGGATGATGACATAGACAAAGCAATAAAATTAGTAAAAATAGTATGGAATAATAAAATAAGATGATTATAAACTAAAATAACCTCATAAATAAGGTTGCCCAAAATAAAACAAATTTGGTAATTATAAATTCAACACATTTTAATGAAAATTCACAATTTAAATTCCTCAAAAAAATAATTCATAGATAATAAAAATCTGTCTGTATTTCTAGATATACCTACGGTCATAAGTTTTTTGAAAATTCAACCCTGTCAAAATATCTGTAAATATCTAAATTGAATCTATGCGTCCGAAGCCATTCCATAACAGCATATATCACACTCTAAATAATTCATAAGATTCAGAATCAAGTGTATTATACTTTCACTGTCTCCAGTACTCTTCCATGGAATTTAATCTTGGTAATCCACTTGGCAGATGTCACAATATGATCTTACCACGACATTTTTTCAGATAGATGGATACTTTTTTGGCAGTATGCTGCGAGACTTTATCTAATACAATGAATATCTTGCCAAATTTATGATGTGCATCTTTTAGACATTCTAGTATGACTGGAATGTCCGTTCTGTAGCTTTGGTAATGGTAGGGGCTGCCATATCATATGCCTTTGATGATTACAATCCATATGGGATATACTCTACTATAGGATGTGCGACGCCATCAGAATTTGGTGTCGTACGGAGGGTGAGACAAAAATGAGCCCTTTGATCATTTCACTTTTGATGCAAAAAATGCTCTCCTAGGATTTGCGTCATTTATGTTATACATGACCATTTTAATATCTGAATTTTGAAAGATCAATTTTTCACGATACAATCAAATAGTTACTAAGAATTTATGTGGTGTATAAGATGAATTCATTATATCGAAACAGTGATAAATTATTTTTACATTGCATAAATAATTCTGGAAAATATGTGATTAAGGGTAATGAAATTTTGACTTATTCTCAATCCCCATTTGCATTTTATTGTAATCATTTTGTAGCTGATTCATGCAAAGATCCCCTTAATGAAGATATAATTAATCTTGCAAAAAATGGTAATGCATATGAAGATCGAATAGTTGAAGATGTAAGACAATCTATATTGAGAAAATTAGGTATAACACATGAAGATCAAGTAACACAAGAGTATAGACAATCTATACCAACCAATTTTAAAATAATGCATGTTCCTACAATGCGCGAAGGATTCAAGATGTGTCTTGATAAAATGATAAATAAAAAAATTAACATACTTCACAATGCACCATTATTGTATCTCCCTGCACATATTCTTGGTAAACCTGATACACTTGAGAAAAGAACTGGAAAATCTATATTTGGT
>JABABT010000006.1 GCA_014238095.1 Candidatus Aenigmatarchaeota archaeon | reverse complement strand
ATTATAGAATATATTATTCCACAATCAGTATTTAGAACAATAATTAGTTTCATTTTTGGATTAATTGGAATATTTATTTATTTCAAAATATTAAAAATTATTAAATTCTTTGATGAAAAAGATAAAATTATACTAAAAATTTTAAGTAAAAAAATAAAGAAAAGTAAATTAATTAATATAATATTTAAATAAAAAATATATATTATATAAACATAAATATTATAATAATATAATTAATTATATGTTTTTCATGCCTCCAATAATATTTTTAACTATTATAGGAATAATTTTATTAATTATTGGTTATTTTTTACCTCCAATTATTTTTGATTTTGATATTTCAAATGAGAAAAAAATAATTCTTTATATTGGTGGTTTCTTTATTGTCATTAATTTTATTATTACATTAATAAATCTTCGAAAATCAGCACCTAGAAAAAGAATATTTAGAAAATATTGAATTATATGAATTAAAGAATAAAATTATAAATTATCATTTAATTTATATTTTAATTATAAATTAAATACAATAATAATTATAATTTCTTTTTAATAGTTCTATTTAATAAATCAAAAATAACTGGTAATTCTAAATAATCAATTAATATTGCAATCCATGCAAAATATAAAGGGAACATTAATAATGTTGTTCCTGTAAGTGCTTTTACAACAAATTCATCAGTAATCCAAAATATATGAATTATTTGTATTATTAAAGCAATAAAAAGTAAAATGTTTTTTGGTCTATTAGATTTATTTCTTAGCGTACTTATAATATAAAATGTTCCACCAGTAATTAAAGCAGGTATCTCAATAAAATCAACAAAAATTAAAACTGGTATTAAAAATTCTGGAAATAAAGCATTAGTTTCAAATATTCTTGGAATAACAACATCTGTTGTAAGCCAAAATAAATGAACTATTTGTAATCCCATTAAAGTTAGAGCTATTTTTAAATTTAGATGTTCATATTTATCCCAAAAATTTAAAATCTTTTGTAAAATCATTAAATAATAAATACTTTTACTTAAATAAATAATATATTATAATGAAAAAAGGGGTTCCAGTAGAAATTATTACAGGATATCTTGGTTCTGGTAAAACTACTTTATTAAAAAATATTATTGGTAAGATAAACGGTAAAGTAGCTATATTAATGAATGAATTTGGAGAAATAGGATTTGATTCAAATTTAATTAAAGGAAATAATATAGAAATAAAAGAATTATTAAATGGTTGTGTTTGTTGTTCTTTAAATGGGGAATTTGAAGCCGCTATATATGAAATATTAGAAAAAGTAAAACCAGAAATGATTATTGTTGAAACTACTGGAATTGCAGAACCAGATTCTATGATAACTAATATTGATGATATTAAAGATGTATATCTTGATTCTGTAATTACTATAATTGATGCGGAAGCTTTTATAAAATATCCAAAAATAGGCCATACAGGACAACTACAAATAACAGGTGCTGATATAATGATATTAAATAAATTAGATATTGTAACTATTGAAGATATTCCTAAAATTACTGAAATTATTTCAAAAATGAATCCAAAAGCAAAAATAATAAAAACAACATATTCTAATGTTAATCCAACAGATTTATTTTTAATTGGTTTTGAAAGAAATATTGAAAAGAAAAATACTATTCATGAACCTAAATTTATAGAAACTATAAAATATGAATCTGAAAGAACATTTAATAGATCATATTTTACAGAATTTATTATTAAATTACCTAAAGAAATATATCGTTTAAAAGGATATGTTAAATTCAAAAATAGTTCTTATTTCATTAATTATGTAAACAAAAGATATGAATTTACAAAAACAGATGAATTTAGAAAAACTGAATTAATTTTTATTGGAGAAAAAATAAATAAATTAAAATATGATATTATTAAACAATTAAATAATTGTAATATAACTTATTAATATGTCATATAAATTTTTTGAAGATGTTGCAATTGCTGATATAGCATTTGAAGCTTATGGTAAAACATTAGAAGAAATGTTTGAATCATCTGCATTTGCTGTTGTTAATACTATGGTTGAAAAATTAAATACTATTAAACAAAAAATAAAAAAAGAAATAATTATAAAATCAGATAATATTGATAATTTACTCTTTAATTTTTTACAAGAAATTATTTTTTATAAAGATTCTGAAAATATATTATTTAGTAAATTTTCTATTAAAATTGATGAAAATAAAAATGAACTTCATTGTTTAGCTTTAGGAGAAGAATTAGATATGAAAAAACATAATCTTATAGTTGATGTAAAAGCAATTACTTTTCATAGGTTTTCTGTAAAAAAATATGAAGATGGTTGGAAATCACAAATCATTATTGATATTTAATTTTTTTATTATATTTAAAGATAATGTTACACATTTCATTCTAGCTAAACTTACATTAATTTTTAATAATTTTAAAAGTTCATCTATTTGAATTTTTTTTATTTTAGATAATTCCATTTCTTTAATAAATTCTGATAATATTGAACAGGATGCCATACTTATAGCACAACCATCTCCATTAAATTTTACACTTTTAATTATATTATTTTCAACTTTAATCTGAAATTTATATTTATCTCCACAAATTGGATTTAATTCTTCATATTCATAATCAGGATTTTTCATTTCACCAAAATTTTTAGGATTTCTATAATGATCAAGTATTTCTTCTGCATACATATCAAGACTCATAATTTAAAAACTCCATACACTTTATTTAAACTATTAATAAGTGAATCAACATCATATTCATCATTATACAAATAAAAACTAGCACGTGACATAGATGATACATTAAATCTTTTCATAAGTGGTTGTGCACAATGATGACCAGATCTTATAGCAATACCATATTCATTTATTATACTTGCTACATCATGAGAATGTATATTTTTCAAATTGAATGAAATTAATCCAATTCTTTTTTTAGGACCATAAATTTTTATATTTTTTATTTTTTGTAATTGTTCAAAAGCATATTTTGTGATTTTTTTAGTATGTTTTTCTATATTTCTCATTCCAATTTTTTCTAAATAGTCTATAGCAGAAGAAAGTCCTATAACACTTTCTATATTTGGAGTTCCAGCTTCAAATTTATATGGAGAATCTGCAACAGTAAAATTTTCTAAATTAACTTCTTTTATCATATCACTACCAAATAAAATTGGATTCATTTTTTCTGTAAGTTCTTTTTTAACAGCTAAAACACCCACACCTGTAGGAGATAACATTTTATGTCCTGAAAATGTAAAAAAATCACAATTTATTTTCTTTAAACTTATTTTCATATGTGGTGTAGATTGAGCACCATCTAACATAAAATAAGATCCATTTTCATAACATTTTTCAGATATTTCTTTTACATTATTTATTGTCCCTAAAACATTTGAAACATGTGTTAATGAAACCATTTTTATATTATTATCTATATTAAAATTTAATTCACCATAATTATTTACATCTAAAAATTTTATAGGATTTTTTAAAGAAAACCATGGTACTATATTTGAATGATGTTCCATTACACTAGATAAAATTTTACCTTTTGGAATATTTTTTTTAACCCAACCATTTACTACTAAATTAATTGCTTCTGTACAATTTTTAGTAAATATTATTTCATAATCTTCTGCATCTAGAAATTTTTTTATTTTAAATCTAGTTAATTCAAACATTTTAGTTGACTCTTCAGATGTTTTGTATATTGATCTATGTACATTTGAATTATTTTTTTCATAAAAATTTTTAATAGAATTAATAACTTGAATTGGTTTTTGAGAAGTTGAAGCAGAATCTAAATAAATAAATTTATTACCATTAATTTTTCTTTTTAATATTGGAAAATCTTTTTTTATTTTTGATACATTTAATGACAAATAATCACCTATATTTGTAATGTCCTTCAAATATATTTCCACTTTTAATAGAATCTTCAGTTATAAATTCTTCTAATACTTTTTTATCAAATGATTTTACATATTTTCCATTCCATTTATATTCAATTAAATATTTCATTTTAGATCTAATTTCTTTAGAAGATATATTTTTAATTAAAGAATCAAAATAACCTAAAATAATTGTTTTTACTGCTTCATCTTTTTTAATTCCTCTAGATAAAAAATAAAATATCTTTTCTTTATCTATAGGCGATACAGATGTTGAATGTGTTGCTTTAACATCATTTGTATAAATTTTAAGTCCAGGTATAGCACTAATTTTAGAATTTTCATTAATTAACATACCATCAGATGATAAATAAGAATTAGAATTTTTAGCATTTTCTTTTATTTCTATCATTCCTTTAAAAATTGATTTGGAATTATCTTTTAATACTCCTCTTGTTAAAGATTTTCCATTTGTTGATTTTCCAATATGAATTAAATTAGAAAACATATCAAATTTTTGATTATTATTACCAAATACTAATTGAAAATCATTTATTGTAGAATTATTTTTTTTCATAAAATTATATGTTCTATTTCTATTCATTTTACATCCAAATAATCCAATATTCCATACAATTTTACTATTTTCTTCACATTTTGATATTTTATTTGAAATATAAATTGAATCTTTATTATAATATTGTATTTCAGAAAAAATGATATTTGATGATGGTTTTGATAAAATAAGAAAATCTTCATTTATTAAATTAGAATTTTCATTTTTTGAATAAGATTCTTTAATTATTTTTAAATTACTTGATTCTCCAACTAAAATTATTGTTTTAGAAAAAATATTTTTAGAAATTTCTGATTTTATTTTTAATTTACCATCTTTAAAATTATCTGGAACTTCAATAACAGAACCTGAAGTAAAAAATGCATTATTCATTTGAACAAATTTATCTTCTATATCAAAATTTTTTAATATATTATCTAATTTATAATTATTAATTGATTTTATTGATATTCCATCAGATTTTTCTATTATATTATATTCAAAATTATCTGAAATATTTTCTTTATAATTTTCTTTTTCAAATCTATTAAAAAATGTTTCATATTTGAAAATTTCTGATACTTCAGCTTCCATTTTATCAAATTTTTCTTTTGATTCTTCTTTGAAAATATTTAATTTCATTATCCAACTGCCCCTATCATTTCTAATTGAATAAGTCTATTAAATTCAATAGCATATTCTAATGGAATTTCTTTTGCAAATACATCAAAAAACCCTGTTACTATCATATTTAAGGCCATTTCTTCTGTTAATCCTCTAGACCTAAGATAAAATAATTCTTCTTCACCAATTTTTCCAACAGTAGCTTCATGTGTTATTACCGCATTATTATTTTCTATATTATTGTAAGGATATGTATCTGTTTTTGATATTTCATCTAATAATAATGCATCACATCTTACACTTGATTTCACATTATCAGATTTTTTAGGAACATATAATTTTCCACGATAAGTTGTTTTTCCACCATCTTTACTTACAGATTTAGCTGTTATTTTAGAAGTAGTATTTGAAGCTAAATGTATCACTTTTGCTCCAGTATCTTGATGTTGATTTTTACCTGCAAAAGCAACAGAAAGTATATCAGCTTTTGCACCTTCTCCTTTCATAATAACAGAAGGATATTTCATTGTTAAACTACTTCCAATATTTGCATCAACCCATTCAACTATAGCATTTTCATAAGCAACTGCACGTTTTGTTACAAGATTATAAACATTTTTTGACCAATTTTGTAATGTTGTATATCTTACATGTGAGTTAGGTAATGCTATAATTTCCACAATAGCAGAATGTAATGAATCTTTAGAATAAACTGATGCTGTACATCCTTCTATATAATGTACTTTACTTCCTTCGTCTGCTATAATTAATGTTCTTTCAAATTGTCCTATATTTTCAGAATTAATTCTAAAATATGCTTGTAAAGGCATTTTAACTTCAACATTTTTTGGTATATAAATAAAACTTCCACCACTAAAAACAGCTGAATTTAATGCAGCAAATTTATTGTCACTATAAGGAACTACTGTACCAAAATATTTTTTAAATATATGAGGATATTTTTGTAATCCTTCATCTGGATCAACGAAAATTACTCCTTGTTTTTTTAAATCTTCTCTTATTTTATGATAAACAATTTCAGAATCAAATTGTGCACTAGTTCCTGCTAAAATATTTTTTTCTGCTTCTGGTATTCCTAATTTATCAAAAGTTTCTTTTATTTTAATTGGTAATTTATTCCAATTATCTTTCTTATCAACAAATTTCTTATAATAAATTATATTATTAAAATTTATATTTGAAAGATTTCCTCCCCATGTAGGCATTTTTCTTTCCTGAAAATGTTTTAAAGATTTAAGTCTAAATTCATTAATCCATTTATTTTCTTTATTTTCATTTTTAATTTTAGATATTTCATTTATTGTATTTTCTGATAAACCTATATTTGTTTCATTTATTGAATCAATTTTTACATTCCATCCATATTTTTCTTCATAATTATTATTTATATTAACTGTACAATTATTCAATTATTTCACCTTTTCTTTTAAAAAATTATATCCATTTTCTTCTAATTCATCTGCTAATTTTTCATCACCAGATAAAACAATTTTACCATCAATCATAACATGAACAAATTTTGGTTTAATATATTTTAATATTCTTTTATAATGTGTTATAAGTAATATACTATTTTCAGAATTAGATACTTTATTTATCCCATTTGAAACTATTTTTAAAGAATCTATATCAAGACCAGAATCAGTTTCATCTAAAATTGAAATTTTTGGATTTAAAACAGCCATTTGAAGTATTTCTCCACGTTTTTTCTCCCCTCCTGAAAATCCTTCATTTAGATATCTTTCTATAAATTTTTGTTCAACTCCAAGAAGTTTCATTTTATCTTTCATTATTTCTCTAAATTCCATTGACGATATTTTTTCATTATTAATTGAATTGTAAGATGTTTTAAGAAAATTAAATAAACTTACTCCTTGTATTTCTGTTGGATATTGAAAACAAAGAAACATACCCAATCTTGCTCTTTCATCTGGATTTATTTCAGTTATATTTTTACCTTCAAAAAATATTTCACCTTTAGTAATTTTGTATTTAGGATGACCCATTAAAACAAAAGATAAAGTACTTTTTCCACTACCATTTGGACCCATTAATGCATGTATTTCTCCTTTTTCTATCTTTAAATTAACTCCTTTCAAAATTGGCTTATCATTTATTGAAACATATAAATTTTTTATTTCTAACATTAAAAAAATGGATTTTCTATTAATAAATATATTAGTAATATGTTATATATTTCAATATATGAAATATAATTTTATATTTTTTTCTTAAATAATTTTTGTCTATACACTTCCTATTATTTTCTAATTTTTTATTTTAATTTATATTATTTATTTCATAAAAATTTTAAACTAATTTATATTTATTATTGATTTATTAAACATATTAATTTATATAATATAAAAAATATATATTTATATGGAAAATTTATTTCTATTTTTTCTATAATATTTTGGGAAAATATTGAATTATATATAATTATGAAAAAAATAATAAAATGTCCACAATGTAATAATGATATGTTAAATATAGCAGGAAGTAAAAAATATTCTAGATGTAAATGTGGATATTATGAAGGTTGTTGTTAATGGTAAAAAAATATAAAGTAATTTATGATAGAAAACTTTGTATAGGTGCAGCAGCATGTGTAGAATCAACTCCAGAAGGATTTGAAATAGATTCAGACGATGGAAAAGCTAATTTAATTAATGGTAAAAAAATAGATCATGAAGTTTTTGAAATGATTTTAACAGAAGATCAATATTCTAAATTTAAAGATGCTGAAGAAGTTTGTCCTGTTAATAATTGTATTAAAGTTATTGAAATTCATGAATAATTAAATTTATAACCATTTTTTTCAATATATTTTTTCATTTTCAAACTGTCTTTTTCTAAAATTGGTGATTCTGATATTATTGTTATATCTATTTTTTTCTTCAAAATTTCTTTAACTAATGGTTCAAATGGAGGATTTTTAATTGAATCATGAATATCTACCCAATAACCTTTCTTATTTTTTTTAACACCTTCAAAATGAGAATTTATATGTTTTATTTTAGTTTTTTTTAATTTAGTTAAAATTTCATTATAATCAATATTTCCTTTATTTCTTATAAATAAATGAGCCCAATCAATATAAGGAGTAATCATTTTTACTTCTTTATGTAATTTTATAACTTCATCTAAAGTTCCAAATTGACTTTCTTTAGCCATTGTTTCAACACCTAAATTAACATTTATTCCATTTTCTTTCATTTTATCTAAAATTTTTAAAAATTGATTTTTAACAATTTCATAAACATTTTCTTTATCATTTTTTCCATAATAAGCAGAATGTATTGCAATTGTATCTGCACCCATTCTTTCTGCTCTATCAGCAGTATCATAAATTCTTTGTCTTGAAGCTCCAATAACCTGTTTTTTTTCTGATGCTAAATTAATATAAAAAGGAGCATGTATTGATAATCTAACTTGATTCTCTTTTGCTATTTGTCCAATTTCTTCAGCTAAATCTTTTTTTACATAAATATTATGAACAAATGCTAATTCCATTGCATTTAATCCAATTTTTTTTATTCTTTTAATACCTTCTATTGTATTTCGTTTTTTACATGATAATGGTATACCTGATGTACCTAAGAAAATTTTCATATATAATTATTACATTTTATTTTATAAAAGAAACTAAATTAATCTTGTTATTACTTTTATTAAAATTTCAATAAAAACAACACTACTTATCAAATAAATAACATGTTTTGGTGTAATTTTTACTAAAGGTTCTTCTTCTTCACCAAATCTCATTAATCCACCAATTCCAGACGGCATGTAACTTTTTTCTTCTTTTGGCATTATTTTAATACCTAATGAAAATATTTAAAGTTTTTTCATAAAATAATTGTTTAATAAATCAATAAATTAACTAATTTTTAAATATAATGAATAATTTTTAAAAAATAAACAAAACTTCATAAAATAAATTATAATTAATGAAGTGCTGGTTGTAGCCCATCTTATGTTTTTAAGGTAGTATTTATCTTAGCGCTTATGCTTGCACCTCATCCAACTTATCAATCCGTTTCATCCTCATTAAAGGTATCGTTTCTGTTATTGATATCAATGTCTCCATTGACCATTATGGTTGTTGTCTAGTGGACGGAACTTCCTCACTTTTATTTGATATAAAAGCGAAACTACCCAACCAGCTCTTCAAAAATAATTATATTATTAATATAAAAAACCTTTATACTATCAAAATATAATATATTTCAACAATAATAATGTGATTTTTATGCCAATAAGTACAGCACCATATACAAGAAAATATCTCCATACAAAATCTCGTGGATCAGAATCAACAGTAAGATGTGATTTCTGTCATAAAACTGTCCCTAAATATAAAACATTTCCAGTAGTTCGTGGATTTAGAATAAATGATCCTGGAATATTACAACAAGTAGATAAAAGAATGATTAATATGCTTAGTAGAAAAATGAGAGCATGTCCTTCATGTGCAAGACATAGAGGAATTACAAGACCAGGAGTTTCTGTAAGAAAGAAACATATGCGCTAATTATTGTTAGGAATAAATTAATATGTTTTATGGAACAAATATTAATAATTCATCAAATAAAATAAAAAAAAATAAAAGAAGTTTTTTTGATAAAATAAATAATATTTTTAAAAAAGAAGATAAAATAAAAATATGTAAAATGCCTAAATTTAAGATAGAAAAACATAAACATATAATAAATTTTGATAAAATTAAAAATATAAAATCATTAAATATAAAATATCCATTAATAGAACCATTTTGTTATGTAAATTTAAAATGGAATTCAGAAAATAAAGAAGTTGAATATAATTTAATGGAACCTTTACTTACAATAAAAGAAAAAGAATCATTAACAAAAATTTCTGAAACTTTAATTGAAAACATTGATATTGGAATTGATAAAATTAAGAATTTAGATAATATAATAATATATCTTGAGAATGAAATAACAAACATAATTAAAGAATTTGGAATAAAAATTAATGATAATCAATATAAAAAAATTTTATATTATATTTATAGAAATTTTGTTGGATTAAATGAAATAGAACCATTAATGCAAGATTCTAATATAGAAGATATTAGTTGTGATGGAATAAATAGTCCAATATATATAATTCATAAAAAATTTGGTTCAATTAAAACAAATATATCATTTAATAATAAAGATCATTTAATAGAATTTATTACAAAACTTTCAGAAAAAACTGGAAGATATGTAAGTTATGCAGAACCTATTTTAGATGGAACATTAAATGATGGTTCAAGAGTATCTGCTACAATAGCATCAGATGTTGCTACACGTGGACCAACATTTACGATTAGAAAATTTAGCGAAAAACCACTTTCCCCAATAGATCAAATTGAATTGGGAACAATTAATTCTGAAATATTATCTTATTATTGGTATATTATAGAACATGAATTAAGTATTCTTTTTGTAGGAGGTGTATCAACTGGTAAAACTTCTATGTTGAATACTGTTTCTATTTTTATTCCATCAGAATCAAAAATTGTTAGTATAGAAGATACAAGAGAAATTAGAATACCTCATCAACATTGGATTGCAGGTTTAACAAGAAATGGTTTTGGTTCTGTACTTGCTAATGGGAAAAAATATGGAGAAATAACACTTTTTGATTTATTAAAAGAAAGTTTTAGACAAAATCCAAATTATGTAATAGTTGGAGAAGTAAGAGGTGATGAAACATATGTAATGTTTCAAGGAATGTCATCTGGACATCCAAGTTTATCAACATTCCATGCAGGAAGTGTTGAAGGTGTAATAAAAAGATTAACAACACCTCCAATAAATTTATCTGCATCACTTATTGAAAGTTTAGATATAATTACAATAATGATTCATGCAAGAGAACATGGAAAATCAGCTAGAAGAATAAAAGAAATTTCAGAAATAATTTCAATTGATTCAAAAACAGAAGAAATAAAAACAAATACAGTTTTTAAATGGAATTCTGCAATTGATTCTTATGTTAAAATTAATGATAGTATAAAACTAAAAAAAATATCTGAATTAATAGGTTCTAACATAAAAGAAATTAATAAAGATTTAGAAGATAGAAAAAAGGTTATTGAATGGTTAAAAATAAATAACATAAGAGATTATATTGAAGTTTCAAAATATTTGTATATGTATAGAAAAGAAAAAAATCAATTAATGGAAAAAATAAAAAAAGATTTTAAAAAAGAAAAAAAATATATTGAAAATAATATTATTAAATCAGAATATTCTAATAAAATAAATTATAGAAAAAAATCTATAGTAGAATTAATGGAAAATATAGGGAAAAACAAGGAGAAATAATTGTGAAACATTATATTATGAGTTTTGCAACATTAATTTTTGATAAATTAATTTATAAATATTCTTCAAATTTTAATTTTATAAAAAAAGATTTGTTAATGTCAAATATGAAAATTAATTTTAAATCTTATATTAATTGTGTATTTTTATTATCTTTAATATCATTTATAATTTCAATAATTATAACATCAATTATTTTCTTTATAAGTAATATTAATATTTTAATACCATTACCAATTATGATTATTTTAATTTCAATTTTAATTTCATCTTCAACATTTATTTCATTAATATATTATCCTACACAAAAAGTAAATAAAATAAGGAAAAATATTGAATTAAATCTTCCTTTTGCATTAAATTATATGAATGCTATATCAGAATCTGGAATTCCTCCTCATTTAATTTTTAAATTAATTGGTAAATTTGATGATTTTGGAGAAATTTCAAAAAAAATGAGAGAAATTATAAGAAATATTGAATTTTTTGGACTTGATGAACTTACAGCAGTTAGAGAAGTTTTAAAAAAAATACCATCAAAAGATTTTAAACAAATTTTAATAGGTTTTATAACAACAATAGAATCTGGTGGTAATTTAAATTTATTTTTCAAAAAATCTGCAGAAAAATCACTATTTGATTGGAAAATTAAAAGAGAAAAATTTTTACAACAATTAAGTACTTATACAGAATTATATATAGGAATTTTCATAGCTGCACCATTATTTTTAATATCTTTATTAGCCATAATGAGTTTTATTCAACCAAATATTGCAGGTTTTGATATAATAACAATTACAAAAATAAGTATATATGGAATTATTCCATTAATTAATTTAATTTTTTTATTTTTCATTAGAGAGGTGAATTTAGATATATGAAAATACAAAAAAATATTTTTAAATTATTACCAAATATTATAATATCTATTATAGTTCTTGTATTAGGATTATTATTCCTTCAAGAAAATCAAAGAATAATTATTATTGTAATTACTATTTTAATAATTATACTCCCTTATTTTTTAAAAAAATATAATGAAAATAGAAAAATTGGAAAAATTGAAGATATTTTTGCAGTTTTTCTTCGTGATTTTATTGAAACAGTTCGTGGAGGATTAACAATTCCAGTAGCATTTGAATTATTATCAAAAAATGATTATGGTGTATTAACATATTCAATAAAAAAAATATCTGCTCAATTAAAATGGGGAATATCAGTTGAAAAAGCTTTAATGACTTTTTCAAAATCAACAAATTCAAAACTTATTGGAAGGATTATTTCTTCAGTTATTGAAAGTCATAAATATGGAGGTAAAATTATAGAAACATTTGAAGCATTAAATAATACTATTACTGAAATTCATAAATTAAAAGAAGAAAGAAAATTATTTTTAAGTTCTCAAATTATTACAAGTTATATAATATTTTTTGTCTTTTTAGGTATTATTTTAAGTCTTGAAAATTTTTTAATTCCAAATATAACAAGTAATTTATCTTTTGATAATTTATTTTCAACTATTCAAATAAATACAGAAAAAACAGTAGAAGAATTTGAAAATATTTTTAGAGGTCTTATTTTAATACAAGGATTATTTGCTGGATTAGTTATAGGTAAAATATCTGAAGGGAAATTAATAGCTGGAGTAAAACATAGTTTAATAATGATAATAATTAGTATAATTGTATTTCTTATATTTGGATGATTTATAAATTATTTTCAATTATATAATTTACATTTGGACAATTTGTAGAAATTTTAATATAATTATATTGATCTTTATTAGATAAAATATTAAATAAAATTTTATCTGATACATTTAGTTTTAAATTTGAATCTGAACATTTAATTAATGTAGAATTATTTAAACAAATATGAATATTTTCAACTGTTTTGTCTTCATATACAACATTAAATATTATATTTTCTAAAATAACATTTCCTTTATTTTCAATTATACCTATAAATTTTGAATTTTCAAATGAAAAATTTTTAATTTGTATACTTCCAAAAGAACATTTTATAGAATTATCAGAAAAATTATTTAAAGAAGTAGTTTCTTCTATTATAAAATCATTTATTAATGGTAAAGAAATTCCTATAATAGAAAATACAATAGAAACAAGAATAATAGTTGCTATTAAAGGTGATATACCTTTATTCATATTATCATCTACAAGTTGTTTCTTCAAAAATTCTTGGACAATGGGTTCTTATTCTTAAATTAGTAAATCCAGAATTTACATTATCTATTGTGAAAGATTTCAAATTACCAGAAACAACATCATTATTATTTGGGACTTTAATATCAATACTACTATCAGGATAAATAATAAATACTGTTATATTTTTTATATTATTTGATCCAATATTATCTATTATAAATTTCATTTCCTCTTCAGCATTGCTATAAAAACAAGAATTTATATTAAAATTAACGAAATTACATTCTGAAGATATTAAATCTTCTCTAAAATTATCTAATTCTGATGTTGTTTCTTCTGTTAAATTTGTTGCCCAATAAGAAATAAATATTGATATACTCATAGTAATTGCTATCAACATAATAGCTGCAATCAGAGGTGACATTCCTTTAAATTTCATAATAAATATTAATTTTATTGGTAAATAAATATTATCTAAATTAAATAGTTTTAGTAAATATGAAAGGAATAAGTTTATTTTTCAGTTACATAACCGCAATAATAGTTTCAATTATAGTTATATCATCTATAACTTTAATATTTTTTAATATACAAAAAAATATAACTGAAAATCAGATAAAAAAAGATTTTGTACAATTATCAAATATAATATCTTCAAAAATAACATTAATATATAATTCTGCTGAATTTTCTAAATATTCAAAATTTTCTAATAATTCAATAAAATTATCATAAATCAAACTTAATTTACCAGAAAAAATAGGTAATAGAAATTATAAAATTAGTTTATCAAAAAATAATCTACAAACCATGATAATTATTGAAACTGTTGAAGATCCAATTATTTCAATTGAATATTATATTCCAAATATAGATATAAATATACAAGGAGACACATTTAATCCTCATAATACAAAACTAAAATATATTAGATATAATGAAAATAATAATACAATTATTCTAGAAGAATCAAAAATATTAAATGAAATGGGAGTTATTTTTTAATGTCATTTTTAATTGATATATCAATTGCTATTGGGATTTTTTTTGTTTTTTTATCTATAATTGTTTTTTCAATAATTGATTTTTTTAATAACTCAAATGAATTATTAGAAAATAATGAATTAAGAATAAATTCTATAAATTTACATAATATATTATTTGGAAGTATGGGTATTCCAAATAATTGGGAAACATTCAATAATATTACACCAGAACGTTTAGGTTTATTAAATAATTTGTATAGGAAACCTTTCATAATAAAATTAAATGAAAATTCTAATACAGTAATAACTTTCAATTTAGAACTGGATAATGAATGTAATAAACAAATACAAAAAAATACAATAAGAATATATAATGAAATTAATAATGAATTTAATTATACACTTTCAAATACTAAAAACTGTTTAGGAACATCTTTTATTAAAGAAACAAATATATCAATGATAATTAAAAATTCAGAAACATTTTTTGTTTATTTTTCATCTGAATTAGGAATTAATGAACCTAATTATGAAATAATTCAATCAAATAATTCAAATTATATAATAACAAAATATCCAACAGAAAAATTGACAATGATATCACAATCAAAAATAAAATCCTTAAAAAAAATAGAATCAAATAAAATTATTGAATCATTAGGTAATATTAATTTTAATGTGGAGATTGATAAATTATGAAAGGTTTATTTAGAACATTTGAAGTTATTATTAGTATAATAATAATAATGTTTGCTTTCATATTCTTTTATACTAATCAAAATATAATTGTAGAATTTGATGGAAATTATGAAAAAATTGGAATAGAAAGTTTAAAAACTCTTGATTATGGAAATCAATTACATTATTATACATTAAAAAATGATACAGAAAGTATTAGAAATTTAATATTACCTAATTTTCCACCAATAGTTGATATTTTTATTCAAATATGTGATATTAATTGTAATGTTCCCACATTAAATGCTAAAGAAACAAAATCTATTCATTATTTTATTTCAGGTAGCCCCAATAATATAAATAATCGTGAAATAATTTTATTTGTGTTATTAAATGATTAAAATATTAAAATTTAATTCAAGAAGAAAAGGACAGATATTCCTTATTGGTGCTTTTATAATTGTAATTTCTATGATATTAATTAGAACTACAATTGATTCAACTAATATTTTAGAAAATCAAATATATATTGAATCTGAATCTGAATTTTTTAATTTTAATAATATAAGACAAGAAGCTTTAAAATCTTCATATAATTCAATAAATAATACATCAAAAATAGCAGATGAAACTAATTCTTTTATATCATTTATTGAAAAACGTTTAGGTGGAAGAGCAACTAAAGTTGATGGTATTATTGTTACATTATTATATGAAGAATTAGAAATATCTAAAAATACATTAGTAAAAACTACTTTTTACAATTATTTTGATGAAGAAATACCAAAAGCTATTCTTAATTTAAGTACAAATTATAATTCACCAATAATTTTTAATAATATAACAAATGAAATTAGAAAAGATAATTTTACAATAAATATTGATTCAAATAAAAATATAACTTTATGGATTTATTATGAAACTCCAAATGGAAATGTAATAGAAAATATAACAATTCCAATTAAAGTAAATAAAGATAGTAAATTTTTATCTTATTTTGATTTAAGAATAATAACAGATAATACAGAAATAAGAGATAAATTTTCTGAAATAATTCAAATAAATTAAATTATATAATAATAAAACAATTATTATTATGAAAGGACTTTCAAATTTGATATCATTTACAATAATAATTTTGATTAGTTTATCTGGTATAGGATTAGTTACCCTATTAGGATATCCTAATATAAAAAATTTCCAAGAGTCTCAAATAATTAAAGAAGGAGAAAATAATATGATTAATTTGAATAATAATATACGTGAAATTGCTAGTGAAGCTCCTGGAAGTATTAAAAAAACCAAAATAAAAATAAGTGGTGGAAATTATAGAATATATGAATCTAATAATACATTTGAATATAAATTTAAAATTGAATCAGATATATTTCCTATAAATTCATCTATTAAAAAAGGTGTATTAGAGGAAAATATTATTGGTACAGAATCAGAAAAATATTTTCAAATAAAAATTCAATATGATGATATAAAAATATATGGTAAAAACAATTTAGAGATATATAGAGGATTAAATACTATATGTTTTATAAAAGTTAATGAAAATTCAACAACATCTTTTATTAATATAACTTTATGTTAATTATTTTATACTTTTATTAAATTCATCTTCAAATTCTTTGGATTTTTTTGAAATTCTTTTTGCTGCTTTTTCAATTGCTAATTTTGAAGAATCTTTTGTCATTTTTACAAAAATTTTAGGTTCTGAAAGATAAGGATGTTCTCTAATTTGAGCTGCTTCAATAACATTAGAATCATTCCAAAGTTCTTCTCTTAAAGCATTTGTAATAGTCATTGTTTCTTTACCAATTTCTAATAATAATGTATTTTTATCTTCTTTAATTTTCTTTAATTCCATTATATTCAACTAATTTAATAGTTATAGAAGGTTTATAAATTTATTTATTTTTAGGTTTTATTTTTTAAATATATTGTTTTTAATTAATTCTGTAAAATTAATTATAGGTATTTTATATTTTTCTAAATCATCTGTAGAAATTCTAGGACAACCAAAAGAAACAAGTGCATCAACTTTTAAAAAATCTAATTTTTGAATAGTCATTTCATCCATAGCAAAAACATAAACATTTTTACCCATATCTTCAAGTTTCTTTTTTATAATAAAAGGAGATCCAAACATTTGTCCTTTTTTCCAAGTTATCAAAAAACCAATTGTTTTAGAATCTTTAACAACTTCAAGATTCCAAGCAGTTATTTTATTTATTTTATTAACAATATCTTTCATATCATGAATTTTATTCATTTCAATGTCAAGATTTAACATAGGTTTATTTGTTTCTAAAGCAAGACCTAATCCATAAAATTTACCTGCACCAATACAAAGAAAACAATCAACATTATCTTCAATTTTTTTACCAGCTTGAACTCTACAACCAAGCATTTGTCCTTCATATTGTTGATGAGTATAACTAAATGTTTTCTTATTATGATTTTCTAACCATTCTCTTACAGGCTTCATCATATGAATAAATTGAACACTTGTAACTAATCCTATATTTTGATATTTTTTAATTTTATCAAAATTTTTTTCCAAACAAATTAAAGGATTTGCTTCAATAAACCAATCTACATAAAATATAGGTATTTCAGTTTTAACACCAAAATCTTCATGACCTACATGTAATAAAGCATCACATTTTAAAAGTTTAGCTTCATATTCTCTAACATCACAAGCACCATAAGTTGATTCTAAACACATAACTGGTTCTATAGAATTTTCTTGTAAGATTTTAGCATATTTTAAAATATTTCTTTTAATACCTTCAGGATATTGAATAAAAACACGTTTTGCTTTTATTTTTTTTAATTCTTCTATTACCTTTTCTATTTTCATAGTATAGAATAGTAATCTATATTTAAAAATATATTTAACTTAATATAATATAATTAAAATATGAAAGGTATTTCAAATTTAATAAGTTTTGTTATAATAATTGTTTTTATTATTACAATTTTAGGAATTATATTAGCATTTGGTTTACCAATATTAAAAGAAGCTATGGAAATTACAATAATAAATGAAGCTAAAAATAATATGTTTTTTTTTGATAATTTAATTAAACAAGTATCAGTAGAAGGTGTTGGTAGTTTAAAAATTTTAAAATTAAAATCCAATGATGGATATTATATAATAAATGAAAATTTGAATAGTATTAATTTTGAATATGAATTAGAAAAATATCCAATAATAAATTATACAAAAAATGGAAATTTAGAAATAATTATAAATAATTTTAATGGAAAAATAAAATTAGAAATGATATTGAAATATGATAAAATAATAATAACCGGAAATGATAAATTCAATAAAGGTTTTAATAATATATGTATTAAAAATTCAGAGAAAAATAATAGTCATGTTATTTTAGAAATTGTGGGATGTTAATGAGTAAAATAGATAGAAAAACAAAAGCAATAAAATTATTTAAAGATAATAAAATAATAGAAGAATTAAAAACAGATAAAAGAAGACATTTTATAGTGAAGGGTTATACAGAAAATCATACAATAATATTTAATAAAATAAAAAATTTATGGGATTGTGATTGTAAATTTTCTTCATTAAAAAATAAAGAATGCTCTCATATAATGGCATGTAAAATGAAAATTTAAGGAATTATTCTTTTTGGATCTCTTGGAAATAAAGTTGTTTCTCTAACATTATCTAAATCAAGAAGTTTTTGTGTAAATCTTTCTATACCAATAGCAAATCCACCATGAGGAACTGATCCAAATTTGAAAGGGTTTGTAAACCATTCAAGTTGTTTTGGATTCATTTTTTTCTCTTTTATTTGTTCAATTATTTTATCATATCTATGTTCTCTTTGTCCACCAGATGATTGTTCTAATCCTTTAAATACCATATCAACACTTCTAGCCCATTGTACATCATCATCTTTCATTACATAAAATGGTTTTATTTTATAAGGAAATTTATTAACAAAGAAAAATTCATGTCCATATTTTTCTTTAATATAATTAGAAAGTAATTTTTCTGATTCTCTATCATAATCTTCACCAAAAGTAATTTTTTGACCAAATTCTTCTAAAATTTTATATATATCTGGAAATTTTAAAATAGGAAATCTTTTTTTAGGAATATTTACTTCTTTTTTTAATAATTCAAGTTCTTTTTCACAATATTCTACTGTTTTTTTAATAATATAAATAGAAAGTTCTTCTTGAACTTTCATAACATCATATTCATCTTTGATAAATGACATTTCAACTGCAACACTTCTAAATTCTGTTAAATGTCTTGTTGTAAATGAAGGTTCAGCTCTCCAATTTGGTCCCAAATCATAAATTTTATCAAATCCTGTTTGCATCATTAATTGTCTATGTAATTGTGGATCCTGTCTCAAAAAAGTTTTATCTCCAAAATATTCTACTTTGAAAACTTCTGACCCACTTTCAGAAGCTCCACCCATCAAACATGGTGTATTTACATTTATGAAATTTTTATTTCTTAACCATTCATGTATAAAAAACATTAAATTTGATTCAATTTTAAAAATTGCTAAATTTTCTGGTTTTCTTAAATCTAAAATTCTATTATCCAATCTTGTATCAAAATTAGTTGGAGTAACTTCTCTAGGATCTAATGGTAATGGTACTGAAGCTCTTGAAATAATTTCAATTTCTTTTGGAATTATTTCATAACCAGATTTTGATATTTTACTTTCAACAACAGTTCCTTTTACTGAAACAGTATCTTCTTGATGTGTTTTTGCTACAATATCAATAATTTTTTTATCAGTATTTTTTTTCAAAATTGTTATTTGAACCATTCCTCCAATATCACGTAAAAGCATAAAATTAATTCCACCTAAAAACCTTACATCATGTACCCAACCAGAAATTATTACTTCTTTCCCAATCATATTATCTAAATTATTTGTAAAATGTGTTCTTTGCATAAAATCACTTATAATGTATTAAAAATAAAAACCCATGTAATTAACCATATTAAAATAAATGGAATTATACTGTTAGTAATTATCCATTTTTGTTTCTTGTTTGAATATATTTTATGAAAAATAAATAATGAAACTGCATATAACAATAATGGAATTATTTTTGAAAATAATCCTTTACCTAAGAAAAATGACAGAAATCCCATAACTATTCCGAAACAAGTGAATATTATAGTCATTATTTGTTCTGGTTTTAATTTCATATATATTATTACTTGTATTTGTTTTTTATAAAGAAATCTTTTACTTTTTTCTGCCAGCTTTTATTAATTATATTTTGAGTAGTAACCCAAGATTTTCTAATATATACAGGTATATTATTTTTTTTAACACAATTTTCAATAAATTTTATTGTTCTTTCATCATGTGGATAACCCACTCCAAAATCCATATCAACTCTTTTTTTAATATCTTCAATAATAGAATCTCTTTCAGTTTTAGCTATTATACTAGCTGCTGATACTACTAATACTGATTCATCCATATGATTTCGTACAACTAGTTCAGATTCTTTTTTATTTAAATATTCGACTATTTTTTTTTCAAAATTTTTAGGATTTTGTGTTAATCCGTCTACATATGTTACTGTTTTATATTCATCATTACTCATATCAATAATTTGAGCCATCTTCATAGCTTCAATTTTATCTAAATTAATTCCAGTTGATCTATAATCATCTATAGTACATGGTTGTATTCTTAATATAACAATTTTTTGTGCTATTTTTTCAATTTTTTTTGCTATTTTTTCTCTTTTTTTAGGAGAAAGTTTTTTAGAATCTTTACATCCAATTTCTTTTAACTTATTTTCATCAGATTTATTTATTGTCACACCAGCAATTACTAAAGGGCCAATTACTGCACCTCGTCCGGCTTCATCAATACCTGTTATAAATGTCATAAAAATAGTTATTTTGTATCTTTAAATAATAAATTATAATTTTTTAATAAATAAAGAAAAATAATTTATTTACAATATAAAAATATGGAAATACAAAATATATAGAATATCAAAATTTTAATAAATTTTCAATGTAAAAATATAATAAAATATTACTTAATTAAATAATTATCTACTTTTTAAACAAAAATTATTTTTTTAGATAAATTCTAATCAAAAAAAACCTTTATAAACCCATTATACCAATAATAAGAAGTGCTTTTTAATGGTAACAAAAAAAACTTCTAAAACTTCATCAAAATCAAAACTTTCGAAAACTTCATCAAAATCAAAACTTTCGAAAACTTCATCAAAATCAAAACTTTCGAAAACTTCATCAAAATCAAAACCTGAAATAAGTACAAAAAATAAATTTGGTATAAAAATAGAAAATATAGTTGCTTCTGCAGCATTTAATGTTGTTGTAGATTTGAATAAAATTTGTAAAAAAAATGATGGTATGGAATATGAACCTGAACAATTCCCTGGACTTGTTCATAGAATGACTAATCCTAAAGCAGCAGCTTTAATTTTTGGATCTGGAAAGGTTGTATGTACTGGAGCTAGAAGTTTAAAAGATGTTAAAGAAGTATTTAGAAAAGTAGCATTAATTATTAGAAAAATAGGAACTAAAGTTTCAAATGATTATAAATTTCAAACTGAAAATATAGTTTCTTCAGCTAAATTGGAAAGAAATTTAAATCTTGATGTAATAGCTTTCAATTTAGAAAATGCTGAATATGAACCTGAACAATTCCCTGGACTTGTTCATAGAATGACTAATCCTAAAGTAGCATTTTTATTATTTGGAAGTGGAAAAATTGTTATTACAGGTGCTAGAAGTGTAAAAGATGTTTATATAGCAGTTGAAAAAATTAATAGAAAATTAAAAACCATAAAAGCATTTGTTAATAAAAAAGAATAATAGGAAATATACTTACAAAATTATCATAATAATAAATTTAATATACTAATTAATTAAGAATTATTTTTTGGGAAGATTCCAATCAATATTCGGTTTTTAATTATAAATGTTGATTCCCAATTATTAAGTTCTTAATTAGTGATAATATGGATAGAATAAATTTAATAGAAAAATTAACTGAATTTTTAAATGAATTTTATAAAAATGAATTAATAACTAATATAAATGAAGGTAAAAAATCAATACTTTTAGATTTTTCATTAATTGATAAATTTGATATTGAATTAGCAGATTATATATTAGAAAATCCAGATGATGCAATTGAAGTTGCAGAAGAAGCTGTAAAACAAATTGAAACTGGATTATCAGAATCTAAAATAAGAATAAGACTTATAAATATTCCAGAAACAAGAGAAGTAAGAATAAGAAATGTAAGGGCAAAACATATTGGAAAATTAATTGTATTAAATGGTCAAGTAAGGAGAGCTAGTGACATAAGACCAGAAGTTTCAGAAAGTATTTTTCAATGTGGAAATTGTGGAAATAAAATACGAGTAATACAAAAAGAAAAAACAATTTCAAATCCTAGTGAATGTGATTCTTGTGATAATAGAAGAAATTTCAAATTATTAAATCAAAAACTTTATGATGCTAGATGGTTAGTTATAGAAGAATTATATGAAGCAACAACAGGAGAAAGACCATTAAATATTAAAATTTATTTAAAAGAAGATTTAACAACTCCAAAAATTCAAAATCTTACTGATCCTGGAAATAGAATAAAAGTAATTGGAGTATTGAAAGAACTTCCAAGAAAAGTAAAAAATCTAAATTCAAGACAAATGGATATTTTTTTAGAAGCAAATTATGTAGAATCAACGGAAGATAATTATGAAGATTTGGAAATTACACCAGAAAATGAACAAGAAATATTAAAACTTGCAAATGATCCAAAAATATATGAAAAATTAATTTCATCTATAGCTCCAGCTCTTTATGGTCTTGAAGAAGTGAAAGAAGCTTTATCATTACAATTTTTTAGTGGAATTTCAAAAACCTTAATTGATGGAACAAGAATTAGAGGAGATATACATATATTATTAGTTGGGGATCCTTCAACAGCAAAATCTGCAACTATGAAAGTTATATCAAATATTGTATCAAGAGGTAGATATGTTTCAGGAAAAGGAGTATCTGCAGCTGGATTAACAGCAACAGTTACAAAGGATGAAGAATTATTAGGTGGATGGGTACTTGAAGCAGGTGCACTTGTTATGTGTAATGGTAGTATGATTGCAATTGATGAATTTGAAAAAATAGATCAACAAGATCAAATAGCACTTCATGAAGCTATGGAACAACAAACAATTAGCATTGCAAAAGCAAGTATAGTGGCAACATTACCAGCTAATACAGCAGTTCTTGCAGGAGCTAATCCAAAACTTGGAAGATTTGATCCATATTTACCAATAAAGGAACAAATTAATATACCAGAAACATTATTAACTAGATTTGATTTAAAATTTGCATTAAGAGATATACCTAATTTAGATAGAGATAAAAAAATTGCAGATCATATAATGAATTCTAGATTTTTTTCAGAAAATGAAATAAAACCAATAATTAGTGCGGATATTATGAAAAAATATATATCATATGCAAAAAAAAATTGTAATCCAAAAATGACTAGAGAAGCTGCTAATGAAATAAGAGATTTTTATTTAAATTTAAGAGAAAAATCTGGTGAAGATTCTCCTATTGCAATAACACCAAGACAATATGAAGCTTTAATAAGATTATCTGAAGCATCAGCAAAAATACAATTAAAACAACAAGTTAGGAAAGAAGATGCATTAAGGGTAATAAATTTAATGAAAGCTTCACTTAGAATGTTTGGATTAGAACCTGAAACAGGAGAAATAGATATTGATAGAGTAGAAGGTGCAAGAACAACAGCAAAACAAAGAAGTAAAATAAGAATATTAAATGATGTTATTGATGAATTAGAAAAAAAATATGGAAAAGATATACCAGTTGATGAAATATTAAAACAATCTAGATTGGAAGGACTTGATAAACCAGAAGATATACTTAGAAAAATGTTAAACGAAGGTTTCTTATTCTCTCCTAGACAAGGTTATATTAATAAATTGTGATTAAATGTTATCAAGAGAAATTATAAAAAATTCTAGAATTTCTGATTTAGTATATGGTGTTTTTATTGCTGGTGATAAAGAAATAATGAAATCTAGTTATTTGATTACAAAATTTGGGGAAAAAATATCAAGAACAAAAATAATTGGATCTGTTTTAGAAAAATATATAAGAGAAGATAAAAAATTTGGAAATGTTATAATTGATGATGGTACTGAATGTATTATTGTAAGAGTTTTTGAAAATGATTTAGATAAAATAGAAAAAGTTAATATAGGAGAATTAGTATTTGTTGTTGGTAAAATAAAAAATTATAATAATGAAAATTATATTATTCCTGATTTTATAAGAAGATTAAATAACCCTAATTATGAAATAATGTTTAAATTAGAATTTTTAAATAAAATAATTGAAAAGAAAAAAATATCAGATGAATTAAGAAAATTAAAAGATCAAATGAGTGAAGAAGAATTAATTAATTATGCATTTGAAAAATATAATATTGAAAAGGAAGTAATAAATGTAATTATACAAAGTAAAGAAGATGAAATTGATTATAAGCCAGTTATACTTGAAATTATGTCAAAAATTGATGTTGGAAATGGTGTAGAAATTAATAAGTTATTAGAAGCTTCAAAATTAGATAAAAATATAGCAGAAGAAACTATAAATAATTTAATAAATTTAGGTGAAGTTTATGAACCTGTAGTTGGTAGATTAAAGAGGATATGAATATGAATTTTGATTATGAATCATTATTAAAAAAAGCTATGGAAAAAATTCCAAAAAATAAAGAAAATAAAAAAAGATTTCAAATTCCTCAAATAAATTCACAAATAGAAGGGAATAAAACATCAATAAGAAATTTTTTGGAAATAAGTTCTAAAATTAGAAGAAATCCTTCTCAATTATCAAAATATTTTGCAAAAGAATTTGCTGTTCCTGTAAGTATAAAAGGTAATACATTAATATTACAAAAGAAAAATTCTAGAGAAACTCTTCAAAATAAATTTGAAGATTATATAAAAAATTTTGTATATTGTAAAGTTTGTAATGAACCAGATACAATTTTAGATAAGGAAGATAGAATTCTATTTATAAAATGTGATGCATGTGGTGCAAAAACAGCAACAAAAAAAATCTAAAAAACAAAAATTTTGGTATAATATTTTCCAAGATAGGCATGATTTAGTAGGTGCTTTTTGTGATGAAGAATTACTTGGAAAAACAATAAAAAATGATAAAATATCTTTTAAAATAAGTAAAAATTTTTATGGTGGGAAATTAGTTGATGAAGATGTAATATTAAAAATTATGTCTATGATAAGTATAGGTAACATTATTGGTAAAAAAATAGTTAAATTTGCTATAAATAATGGATTTATTACGACTGAAAACATAATTTTAATTAATGAAATACCTCATGCACAATTTACTAAAGTTAAAATCTAAACAAAAAGCACAATTTTTTGTATTATCTGGATTTATTATAGTAACAATATTTTTTGCTGTTAGTCAATTAATACAAACAGCTACTTTAGATACATCTTCTACTATAATTCCAAATGAAATTTTTATTTTTAATAATATTAAGGAAAATAGTTTAGAAGTTATTAAATTGAGTGAAAATTGTTATGAAGTTGAAAAGAATTTGAAAGAATATGAAATTTTTATAAAAGAATTTACAATAAAAAGGAATCTTTTATTAAAATTTGATTATATTATTGATTATCCGTGTAAAGATTATGAAAGGAAAATAAATTTTAATTTAAATTTATTATCTACAACGACTAATATAAAATCTGATTATATAGGTAATAATTTAGGTTTAGTTTTACCTACGAAATATTTTATTAGAACACCTGAAGATTTAGATAATATTAGAAATGATTTAAATGGTAATTATACTTTACTTAATGATTTATATTTAAATTATGATAATTGGGAACCAATAGGTACAGAAGAAAATAAATTTAAAGGAACATTTGATGGAAATGGATATAAAATAATAAATGTTACAATAAATAATATAAATATTGGGAGTTCTATTGGATTATTTGGTTGGAATGATGGAATTATTAAAAATATTGGATTAGAAGATGTAAGTATTAATGGTATTATTAATGGTGGAGGAATAACTGGACAAAATTCTGGGAATATAGAAAATTCTTATGTAGTAGGTTCAGTAATAGGATTTAAAGATATTGGTGGATTAGTTGGGAAAAATATAGGTAAAATAACAAATTCATATTCAATAATAAATAATTCTGATAATATTATTCTAGAAGGAATATCAACAGCAGAAGAATTTTATAATATTAGAAATGATTTAAATGGTAATTATGTTTTAAAAAATGATATTGACCTATCTTCATATTCTAATTGGAATCCAATAGGAACATCAGAAATTAATCCATTCAAAGGAACATTAAATGGAAATGGGTATAAAATAACAGGACTCAAAATAAATAAACGAACTACACCATATGTAGGATTATTTGGAATTAATGATGGGTTAATAATTAATATTGGAATAGAAGATTTTGACATTGGGGGTTTTTATTATGTAGGAACACTTGTAGGATGGAATTTAGGTAAAATACAAAATTCTTATTCTACAAATGGAACAATAGATGGAGTTCTAGTTATAGGTGGATTGGTTGGGTTAAATGGTAATGGTGTTTATACTGAGATAGAAAATTGTTGGAGTTCAACTAATGTTATAGGTAATTCTCTTGTAGGTGGATTGGTTGGATCAAATGGAGAAAATGGAAAAATAATAAATTCATATTCTTCATCATTAATATCAGGATTAAGTAATGTAGGTGGATTAGTTGGTTATACATTTGGATCTAATGAAATAGAAAATTCTGTATCAATTGGTTCAGTAAATGGTGATGATAGTATAGGAGGATTATTAGGATATATGAGTCAAGGAATTATAACAAATTCCTATTCCATAAGTTCAATTTCAGGTAGGAGTTATGTAGGTGGATTGGTTGGACAAATAAGTAATGGAGTAACAATAAAAAATTCTTACTCTATAGGAGAAGTTTTAGGAACTAATGAAAATAATGTAGGTGGATTAATAGGAGGGAAAAATATTTATGGGTCAGGAGTAGTAACAGTAACAAATTCATATTGGAACACAGAAACAAGTGGTCAATCAACATCAATATATGGTATAGGAAAGACAATAGAAGAATTACAAGTATTAAAAACATCTTCAAATTTATATCAAAATTGGGATGATTCAATATGGGCATTTTCCACAACAGATTATCCACAAATACCAGTAATATTTACAGGATTTATTTTTACAAAATTAGTTGGTATTAATTTTAATGGAAATATAACAGACTCTTATTGGGATACACAATTATTAACACAATCATTAATTTTAGATCCAACAGCAAAAAAAACTATAGAACTCAAATCATTAAAAAATTCCTCTAATCTTTATTCTAATTGGGATTCATTTAGATGGGAATTTTCAGATTTAGATTATCCAAAATTGAAAATTATATATGAATTTGAAGGTGGAGATGGAACAATAAATAATCCTTATCAAATATCAGATGCAGATGGATTAAATTATGTAAGAAAAGAATTGAATTTTAATTATATTTTAATGAATGATATTGATTTATCTTCATATTCAAACTGGGATCCTATTGGAAATTTAGAAAATCCATTTTCAGGAACATTAAACGGAAATGGTTATAGAATAACAAATTTAATAATTAATAAATCTACATCAAATTATTATGGTATATTTGGGATTATATCTTCTAATTCTAAAATAAAAAATATTAAATTAGAAAATGTGAAAATATTAGGAACATTAAATTATGTTGGTGGATTAGTTGGTTTAAGTTATGGGAATATATATGATGTTGGTGTAGAAAATATAAATATTAATGGTAATGATTATGCTGGCGGATTAGTTGGTTTAAATGAAGGAATAATTGATAATTCATATGTAAATGGAACTATAATGGGAAATGATAATATTGGAGGATTAGTTGGAAATAATAGAGGAATAATTGATAATTCATATGTAAATGGAACTATAATGGGAAATAGAGTAGTTGGAGGATTAGTTGGAAATAATAATGGAGAAATAAAAAATTCATTATTAAAAGGAACAGTATCAGGAACTAGTACTGTTGGAGGATTAATTGGATATAATTCACAATTTGTAGAAAATTCATATTCATTAGGAATAGTTTTAGGAGATTTTTTTGTTGGTGGATTTGTAGGACATAACAATGGGAATATAGAAAATTCTTATTCAATAACAAATACTGATGGGAAACATAACTTAATTGGTGGATTAGTTGGACTTAATGGGGGAATTGTAGAAAACTCATATGCAAAAGGGAATTTATCAGGAGGTGGAGGTGGAAATGGTGGATTAGTTGGAAGTAATAATGGTGGAACAGTAGAAAATTCATATTCTATAGTTTCAGTTATTACAGTTCTTACAGGAAATACTAATACTGGAGGATTAGTTGGATATAATGACAATAATGAACAAATTATAAATTCTTATTGGAATATTGAAACATCAGGTCGATCAACATCAGCTGGTGGTATAGGAAAAACAACATCAGAACTTCAAGTTGAACAAACCACAACTAATTTATATTCTAATTGGGATTCTGAAATTTGGGGATTTTCAACAATAAATTATCCAATAATTATTGGAAGAAATTTTTCTGGTGGTAATGGTACTAAATTAGACCCATATCAAATAGAAACAGCAAATGAGTTAAATAAAATAAGAAATTATTTAGATTCTTATTTTATTTTAAATAATAATATAAATTTATCATATTATTCTAATTGGAATCCATTAGGAACATTCACAGGAACATTAAATGGAAATGGATATTCAATAACAGATTTAAATATAGACACAGTAGAAGATAATGTAGGTTTATTTAATATATTAAATGATGGAGCAGAAATATTTAATTTAAATATAGAAGGTAATGTTTCAGGTGGAAGAAGTGTTGGTATGATAGTTGGAAGGAATGATGGAACAATAGAAAATTGTTCCGTTTTAGGAACATTATCAGGAGATGAATATGTTGGTGGAATAGGAGGATATAATGAGGGTTTTATTAAACAATGCAAAAATTCAGCATCAGTTTCAGGTAATGATGGAGTAGGTGGAATATCTGGTCGTAATAGAAAAGGAACAATAGAAAATTCATATTCAACAGGTCAAATTTCAGGAACAAATGATGTTGGAGGTTTAGTTGGATTTGCTGCTTCTGGTACAATAATAAACTCATATTCAACAGGTTTAGTTTCAGGTAATAATTATGTAGGTGGATTAGTTGGAGATTTTGGAACAAAAACATATAATTCTTATTGGGATATTGAAACATCAAGTCAATCCACATCAGTTGGTGGAATAGGAAAAACAACATCAGAACTTCAAGTTGAACAAACCATAACTAATTTATATTCTAACTGGGATTCTGATGTTTGGGAATTTTCAACAATAAATTATCCAATATTAAAAAATGAATAAATAGTTATAATCTAATTATTTTTATGAATATAAAAGAAATATCAGATAAAGAAGTTCAAAGAATTAATAATATAATGAAAAAATTAGAAATTTTAGATGAAAAATCAAAAAGTTTAGTAATTGTTTTAAAATCATATCATGAAGATTGTAATTTTTTCCAAAAAAAACAAAAATTTCTTCAATCATTAGAAGCTGCATTTATATGTTGGGCATATATAGATGCTGGATTACATTTAAAAGTATTTAAAATACCCAAAAAAATGATGAAAGATTTCACAATATAAACTATTTCTTAAAGGAAAAATAAAATTATTATATGGAATCAAAAACATCAATAGTTAAAATAACCTTTCAGGGGTTCAAAAGTTTTAATAAAAAAATATCTATACCTTTACTTCCTGGATTTAATGTAATTGCAGGACCAAATGGAAGTGGTAAAAGTAATATTATAGATGCAATAATATTTGTTATTGGTAAAAAATCAGCAAAATCTTTACGTGCAGATAGATTACATGAATTAATTTTTCATAATAATGATAATAAAATTAAAAATGAATATGCTTCTGTTACACTTTTTTTAGATAATAAAAATAAAATATTTCCATTTGATGAAAATGAAATTTCAATAATGAGAAAAATAAATAAAAAAGGAGTATCAACTTATAAAATAAATGGAAAAACAACAACACGAGAAAAAATACTTCAAATACTTGGATCAGTAAAAATCAAACCAAATGGACATAATATAGTAATGCAGGGGGATATTACATCAATAATAGAAATGAATCCAAAAGAAAGAAGATATGTTCTTGATGAAATTTCTGGTATATCAGAATATAATGATAAAAAAGAACAGGCAAAAAAAGATTTAGATTTTGTAGATCAGAAAATAAAAGAAGCAGAAATAATAATAACTCAAAGATATGAATTATTTAAAAAATTAGAATCTGAAAAAAATTCAGCAATAAAATATAGAGAATTTAATAAAAAATTAACTATATTAAAAGGGTCATATGCAAAAAAAAGATTAGATAATTTTGAAGAAGATATGTTAGAAATTAAATCTAAAATTATTTTAGCTAATGAAGAAAATGAAAATGTTACTAAAGAAATATCAGAAACTGAAAAAGAACTTGATGAACGTGAAGAAAGTATAAGAAAAATAGCAAATAAAGTTCATAATATTTCAAAAACATTTCAAATAGAAAAAGAAGTTTCAGAACTTCGTGTAAAAATAATGATAACTAAAGATAAAATAAATTCTAATAAAATTCAAATAGAAAGATTAGAAAATTTGATTGAAAGATTAAATATTATTGAAACAAAAAAAGAAGAATTTATTGGAAACATTCCAAAAGCAGTTAAAATAATAAATAAAATGAATATTGATGGTGTACATGGAATTATATCTGATTTGATTCAAATTCCAAATGAATATAAAACTTCTATTGATATAGCAGCTGGTCATCATATTTATGATATAATTGTAGAAAATGAGAATGTTGCAAAAATTTGTATAGATTATTTAAAAAGGGAAAGAATAGGACGTGCTACATTTTTACCTTTAAATAAAATAAAACCAAATTTCTTAAAATATGATAATTTTTTAAATAATAAAGATGTTTATGGAATTGCTTCTGATTTAATTAAATTTGATGAAAAATATTTAAAACCAATAAAATTTGTTTTTGGAAGTACAGTAATTATAAATAATTTAAATACTGCTAAAAATATTGGAATAGGAAAATTAAGAATGGTTACTTTAGATGGTACTCTTATTGAAAGAAGTGGTGCAATGGTTGGTGGATTTAAAAATAAAATGAATGTAAAATTATCAGAAGATTATAATAATAAAGAAATTGAAAAATATAAAAATTCTAAAATAAATTTAGAAAATGAAAACAATAAATTAACTGAAGATTTAAAAGATATTGAAGAAAAATTTTCTAAATACGAAATATCAGAAACTGAAAAAGAATTTATTAATTTAGAAACAAAAAATGATATATCTGAAGAAGAAATTATTAAATTAAGAAGTAAGAGAAGATTATTACATAATAAAAAAATTCAAACTGAAATAAAATATAATAACATTAGTGTACAAAAAGCTAGATTAGAAGCAGAAGTTGGTATGTTGAAACCTGAAGTTGATAAATATGGACCAAACATAGAATATATTAATGATAAATTATCATCTTTACAAAATCAAATAAATAAAATAGAAAAAGAAATTAATTTAATTGGACCAGTTAATATGAAATCTATAGATGATTATGAGAAAATAAAAACAGAATTTGATACTTATAAAGAAAAATATGAAAAAATAATTGAAGAAAAAAAATCTGTAATTGAAATGATTGAAGAAATTGAAGAAAAACGTAAAGAAACATTTTCTAAAACATTAAATATTGTTGGAAAAGAATTTAATGATATTTTTACAAAAATGGCAAAAGGAAAATCAGAAATTATTTTAGAGAATTCAGAAGATATAGAATCTGGTTTATTAATTAAAGCAAGTCCTAGAGGTAAAATTTTATTGAATATTGATTCTATGTCTGGTGGAGAAAAAACACTAACTGCTATGGCATTTATATTAGCAATTCAAAGATATTCTCCGTCTGTGTTTTATGTTTTTGATGAAATAGATGCAGCTTTAGATAAGGAAAATTCTAAAGAAATTGCTAAAATGTTAAAAATAGAATCAGAAAAATCTCAATTCATTATGATTACACATAATGATGAAACAATTAAAATGGGAGATAGAATATATGGTGTAACTATGGAAAATGGAGAAACAAAAGTACTTGGATTAGAATTACCAGACAATTAATATGAAAGATGTACTTTATGAATGAGAAATGGCAAAAAAATGGTATGATGAAAATTATTATCAAGATGATGGAACATATAAAATGATTCAAAATTTATTATCAAAAAATAAATGTAAAACAATATTAGATGTAGGTTGTGGAACAGGAAGATATGTTATAAAACTTTCTGAAATAGGATTAGATATTTCTGGTATAGATATTAGTATAGATATGATTAAAAAAGCGAAAATGAAAGCACCACAACTTTATTTTAAATGTATGGATATGAAAAATATTAAATTACATAGAAAATTTGACGCTGTTGTTTCTTTAGATTCTGCTTTTTGTTATATGTTAACAAATAAAGATTGTATTAAAGCAATTGAATCTATGAAAAATGTTTTGAATAAAAATGGTTTGATTATTTTACAAACAATGAATGTTTGGACTGATACAGTTAAAGAAGAAATACAAGGTAAATGGAAAGAAAAAAATAAAAGAAATGGAGAAATTTTTCAGATAGAAGGATTTAATGAACTTGATTTAGTTGAAAAAATATTAAAACAAAAAAATGTATATAAAAAAAAGACTAAAAATGGATATAAAATAATTGCAAAAGATAAAGAACCAGTTAAATTAAGATTTTTTACTCCAAATGAAATAGATTTATTATTTAGAATATCTGGAATAAAAACAATAGGTTTTTATGGAGATAAAAACCTTAATCCATTTTCTGAAAAAAATAATTACTGGTTAATTTCAGTTGGAAGAAAAATATGAATATTTCAATGAAAAATAATGAATCAGAAAATATATTTAAAAAAATATTAGAAAAAGAAAGTTGGGAAGATTTAATATATTATATAGTATCTTTAGAAGGAATAGATCCTTGGAATGTTGATTTAGTAAATTTAACTGATAGTTTCATAAAATTTGTTAAATCTGCTAAAAATTTAGATTTTAGAATACCAGCAAAAATAGTTTTTGTTTGTGCTATTTTATTAAAAATAAAATCAGATTATTTATCATTTTTTAAAGAAAAAGAAAGTATTACTGAAAAAATGTTAAAAGAAAGTAAACCGTTTGAAGAACTTGGAATAGATTCAAATATTACACAATTAGGACAACCAATTAAAAGAATACCTAAAAGACAAGTTACTTTAGAAGAACTTATTTTTGCTTTAAAATCTGCTACAAAGGTTAAAGAAAAACGTGAAATTAAAAAAAGACTTTGGAGAAAAGAAATTACTAAAAATATAAAAACAAATGAAGAATCTATAGAACATAAAATACAAAGAATAATGAATAATATTAATAAATTAATATCAATAAGTCCAGATAATAAAATAACATTTAGAAATGTAGTAAATAAATGGAATAGGTCAGAAATTATTGAATATTTATTACCAGTTCTTCATTTAGAACAAGAAAATAAAATAACAACAAAACAAGAAGATTTTTTTAAAGATATTTTTATAAAGAAAAAATAACTAAAATATTAAATTATTTTCAAAAATATTTTTAAAAATTATTAACAAAAATTATTTTTATTATATAAACTAAGTTATTTAATGGAAAATAAAGCATTAATTGAAGCTGCAATATTTATATCAGATAAAGCACTAACAAATAAAAAACTTTCCAAAATAACTGGGTTAACAGAAAAACAAGTATCAATAATTGTATTAGATTTACAAAAAGATATGGAAAAAAATATTCATGGTATTGATTTAATTAAAACACCAGATGGTTATGAATTTAGATTAAAACCAGAATATAGTGAAAAAGTATCTAAATTAGCACCATATTCTGATATATCTGAAGGGTCATTAAGAACACTTGCTATAATTGCATCAAATCAGCCTGTAAAACAATCTATAATAGTAAAATACCAAGGAAATAAAGCATATGGTTATATTGAAAAATTAATAAAAAAAGGTTTGATAAGTTCTGAAAAAGAAGGAAGAACTAAAATAATATCAACAACAAATGATTTTGAAAAATATTTTGGGAAAAAGGTTGAAGATGTAAAAAGAATATTGGAGAATAGTAAAAATGATTAATGTAAAAAAATCAGATGGTAAATTAATACCTTATAATTATAGAAAAATATTTAAAATATGTCAAAAAATGAATCTTTCAAGAAAAGAATCAGAAAATATAATTTTTGAAATAGAAAAAAATATATATGATGGTATACCAACAGAAAAAATAATACAAATGATTTTAAATTATGGTAAAAAACATAAACCATATTTTAAAAATATTATAAATTTACGTGAATCTTTAGGTAAAATAAATTCTTATCCAGATTTTGAACAATATATTTCTATATTGTTCAGAAGTTTAGGTTACAAAACAATAAATAATAAAATAATTAAAGGAAATTGTGTAAATCATGAAATAGATATTATTGCATTAAAAGAAGATGAAGTTATTTATGTTGAAATTAAACATCATAATAAATTCCATACATTTACTGGACTTAATGTTCTATTAAGTATTAATTCTACTTTTGAAGATTTAATTGAAGGATATAAAAATGGGAAAAATAAATATAATTTCAATAAAGGAATGATTGTATGTAATACAAAAATTTCTAAACATGCTTTAAATTATTCTTCTTGTAAAAATATAGGTGTTTTATGTTGGGGACATCCTAAACATAATGGTATTGAAGTTTTAATAAAAAATAATTCATTATATCCAATAACTATTTTAAAAGATTTAAAAAAAGAAAATTATGATTTATTAACTAATTATGGTATATATACTCTTAAAGAATTAATAGAATCAAATCAAAAAAAAATATTAAAAGAATCTAGAATTAGTGAAAAAGAATTAAATATTTTAATAAATAAAGCAAAAGAATTTTTAGAATATTAAATTCATAATGTTATTTTATAAATATTATTAAATAAGAATAACATTTAATAATTAAACTTCCATTTCATTTTATGAATCTAGAGATTTGGGCGGAAAAATATAGACCTCAAAAATTATCTGAAGTAATAAATCAAAGACATGTAATTGAAAGAGTTTCTGCTTTTATTAAAGATAAAAATTTTCCTCATATGATGTTTACAGGTCCAGCTGGAACAGGTAAAACAACAACAGCTTTAGCAATAGCTAAAGAATTATATGGAAAAAATTGGAAAACTAATGTATTAGAATTAAATGCTTCTGATGAAAGAGGAATTGATGTAATTAGAAATAGAGTAAAAGAATTCGCTAGATCAGGTGCGCCTATTGGATTTTCATTTAGAACAATTATTCTTGATGAAGCTGATGCATTAACTCAAGATGCTCAACAAGCTTTAAGAAGAATGATGGAAAATCATTCAAAAACTTCAAGATTTATTATAATATGTAATTGGTCTTCAAAAATAATTGAACCTATACAAAGTAGATGTGCTGTATTTAGATTTAGATCACTTTTTGATGAAGATATAAAATCTTATATAAAAAGAATTAGTGATAAAGAAAAATTAAAATTGACTAATGGAGCTATTGATTTAATAATCGAGTTAACTAATGGAGATTTAAGAAAAGTATCTAATTTATTACAATCTTCTGCAATTTTAAATTTAAATATAGATGAAAATATTATTTATGATTCTTCAAGTAAAGCAAGACCAAATGATATTCGTGATATGATTAAATTTGCTTTATCAAAAAATTTTGATGAATCTAGAAAAATATTACAATATCTTATTCTAAAACAAGGACTTTCTGGAAATGATATAATTTCAGAAATCCATAAACAAATATATAATTTTGATATATCAGAAGAATTAAAAATTAAATTAATAGATAAATGTGGTGAATTTGATTTTAGAATAAATGAAGGATCAAATGAATTATTACAACTTGAAGCTTTACTTGCACAATTTTTACTTTTTTCAAAGGAGTAATTAAATGCTAAATGAAAAATATAGACCTAAAAAACTTGAAGATTATTTAGGACAAAAAACATCTTTAGAAACATTTGTTAATTGGATTAATAACTGGAAACCGGGTAAAGCAATTTTATTCCATGGTCCTCCTGGAATTGGTAAAACTTCTTTAGTATATGCATTTTCAAACCAAAATAATATAGAAATTATAGAAACTAATGCTTCTGATTTAAGAAGTTCTAAAGAATTAAAAAATAAAATAAGTGATTCTGTATCTTTAATTTCATTAAAAAAGAAAGGGAAAATTTTCTTGTTTGATGAAATAGATGGTCTTTCTGGTTATGAAGATAAAGGTGGTGTTAAAGAAATGATAAATATAATTGAAACTGCTAAATATCCAATAGTTTTAATTGCAAATGATCCTTATAATAAAAAACTTGTTTCAATAAGAAATAAAGTTGAAATGATTGGTTTTAAAAAACTTAATGTTTGGGATATTATTAAAAGATTACAATTTATAACTGATGCTGAAAAAGCTTTTATAGACAAAGAATATATAAGAGAAATTGCAAAAAAATCAAAAGGAGATCTTAGGTCTGCAATTAATGATTTAGAAATATTATATAAAGCAAAAAATATAGATTCTAAACATATTCCACATTTAGGCTTACGTGAAAGAGAAATAAGTATTTTTGAAGTATTAAGAGAAATTTTCAAAACAGAATCTATTAGAATGGCAAGAGATTCTATTGGTAATGTAAATAAAACTCCAGATGAAATATTTTGGTGGATTGAAAATAATATATCTAAAGAATATGAAAAATCAGAAGAAATTGCTAAAGCTTTTGAAATGTTAAGTAGGGCAGATATATTTAAACGTAGAATTTGGAGAAGACAAAATTGGAAATTATTATCCTATTTCATTGATCTTATGACTGGTGGAGTTGCAGTTTCAAAAGAAAATGTTTATAAAAAATTTACTAAATACCAATATCCAGAAAATATAATGATTCTAGGTAGAAGTAAATCTAAAAGATTTATTGAAAAAGAAGCTATGAATAAAATGAAAGAAGAACTACATTGTTCTATAAGAAAAATAAAATGGGAATTTCTTCCTTATTTAAAAATTATTGCTCAAAATGAAGAAACAAAAAATAATATTGTAAAATATTTTTCTTTCAATGATAAAGAAAAGAAAATTTTAGAATATAATTAAATTTTTATTTATTATATTCATTATAATCTTTAGAAAAAATTAATAAATCTTTATTATCTTTACCAACAATATCAATAATATTATTAAATTGACTATTGGAAAATTCTATATTGACAATATCATTATTTGTTTGTATATCATAACTAATATTCTTTTTTATTAATTCATCCTCTAATTTCATATTTATAATATAGTCATTTTTTTTGTATTTTTCAATTATTTTATTATTCATCATCTTATTTTGTTTTTGTTGAATATAAACTTTTAATGAGTCCAGTGGGATTCGAACCCACGACTCTCTGGTTTCTTCCATCATCTTGGAATCAGCGCTTTTTCGCTAGAAGCTAAAAGCCAGGTGCTCTACCATGCTGAGCTATGGACCCATAAATTAACTTGTTCTAAAATTTCTACCTAAATCATGTGTTTGCCAAGAATAGCTTCTTAATTTAGCTGTCTTTCCATAACCACATGCTGCACATTGTTTAGTATTAGTTTTATAAGCAACACGACCACATCTTCTACAACGAATATGTGAAATCTTATTTTTCTTTCCCATTGAAGGTGTTCCTTTTGTCATAATATCACTTACTCAAATATGATTAGATAGAATTTAAAGTTTTAGAATTTATGAAAATTTCTATTTTTATATAAATTACTCTAATTAAAATCGCTTTTTAAAATTGCGAAACAATTAAATTAAATAATTTGACTTAAATTTGGACTGGCGAAGCGTAAACAATAGTATCTCCACGAATTAATATTGTTCCCATTTTAATTTTATTTTCATTATTTTTCATTATATCAGCATCATCAATCCACAAATTCAAATGAAGATCTAATGCTTTTAAAATTCCTGTAATTTCTTCTCCAGTTTTTAATTTGATGAAAACTTTTTTACCTTTTGCCTTATCCAATGCGTCAATAGGTCTTTCAGACATTAAATTAAATATTAATTTCTATTTATTTAAACTATATTGTTGAATATTATTTAAAAATTATATCTAAATTTTAATTATTTTTTGTAAAATTCTATAAAAATACATATTAAATAATAATTTAAACTCTACATTCCTATCTTAAATAGATAAATATGTATTGGCATGGAGATATTGGAAGAAAAAAAACTGGTGGGAATATAATTTCTAGAAGAGGTAAAAGAAAGGTTGAATTAGGTTCTGTACAAATAGATACAAAAATAGGAAAAGATAAAAGGAAAATTGTTAAAAGAAGAGGTGGAAATATAAAAGTTCGTGTATTTTCTACTGAATTTGTTAATTTAACTGATCCAAAAACAAAAATAACAAAAAAAACTAAAATAATAGATGTTATAGAAAATAAAGCAAATCAACATTATATTAGAAGAAAAATAATAACAAAAGGTGCAATTATAGAAACAGAATTAGGAAATTCTCGTGTAACATCACGTCCTAATCAAAGTGGTATTATAAACGCAATAAAAATTTAAAATATATTATAAGCTCCTAACTGAACTATAACAAATATACTAAGTGCATGGAATAAAAATGCATAAAGAAGAAACCATTTCATTTTGAATTTTATAGCTGCAAATATACCTATTGCAATTTCTGTTGGAATAGGAGAAGCAATTAAAAATCCTGCAAATAAAGGTACTAAATGTTTTAAATATTTATGATTATTTACTTTATATCTCCAAATATTTATGCTTATTTTAGAAAATTTATTAGCAAATTTATCAAAATAATCTAATAATTTATGACGAATAAAATGAAAAATTAAAAAATCTGTTATAATTGCTCCAATAGAACCAACAATTGCTAATAAATATGGATTTAATGTATTACCAATTATATAAAATCCTACTATTGATGCTGCAGTTGTAACACCTGTTGGATAAATGAGTCCTAAAATAAATGCAGATAAATAACCAAATTCTTCTTTAACAGTTAATGAAATTAATATTTCTGGATTATAAATTAACCATATACTTGCAATTATTCCAATTATAACAAGAACTAAATTACCATATCTTATATGGAAAATTTTAGCATGTTTAGTAAATTTATTACTAAAATTTTTATTAATATTATTACCTTTCCATATATAATTAATTGACTTATTTTTAGATTTTAATGATTTTGATTTCTTAATTGCTTGTTTTTTTCTATTATTTTTAGCCACTATAAATTATATGTTTCAATAATAATAAGTATTATTATGATTGATGTACATTCTCATTTAAATTTTCCAACAATGAAAGATAATTTAGATGAAATAATAAAAGATGCAAAAGAGAAAATGGAAGCTGTAATTACATGTGGTCTTGTAAATGATTTAAAAGAATCTGTTGAACTTCATAAAAATAATAAGAATTTTATTTATCTTACACTTGGAATACATCCAGAAGATGTAGAAGGAATGAGAAATGAACAATTAGAGAAACATATGGATTTAATTAGAGAACATAAAAATGATATTGTTGGAATAGGTGAAATTGGTCTTGATTATCATTGGATTAAAGAAGAAAATTCACAAAAAAGATGTAAGAATTGGTTTAGAATTTTTTTAAATCTAGCTAAAGAAATGAATTTACCTGTAATTTTACACTCAAGAAAAGCAGAAAAGGATACATTTGAAACTGTTTTAAAAACAGATTTAAATAATGTAGTTTTTCATCATTTTTCTGGAAATGTTACTCTTGCAAAAGAAATTATAGACTCTGGATATTATATATCAATGTCAACAATAACACCAACAAATAAGAATTTATTAAAAATTGCTGAAAGATTTCCATTAGAAAATCTTGTTACAGAAACTGATTCTCCATTTAATTCTCCATTTACTGGAAAAATAAATGTACCTCAAAACATAAATGTCACAATAAATAAAATAGCAGAAAAGAAAGAAATGGAACCAGAAGAAGTAGATAAAATATTGACTAAAAATGCAAAAAAAATATTTTTAATTTAATTATTCTTCTATATTTACATTATAAACTTTTCTGATTGGCCATGCAATTTCTATTCCTTCTTTATCAAATTCTGATTTCAATTTTTTAATGAATTGATGTTTTACATTATATCTTTCAATAAATCTTTCAACTCTAAGTACTACATAAAATTCTATATTAGAATCTCCAAATTTTTTATATCTAAATAAAGGATTAAAATCTTTTAATGCACCTTGAGTATTTTTTTGGATTTGTTTTGCTATTTTTAAAGTAATTTTCTCAACATTTTCTAAATCAGATTCATAAGAAACTCCACATTCAATAATAATTCCTGTTTCTTTATTTTTGGATGTTTTATTTGTTATAATATTTTCTGCTAATTTACTATTTGGAATAATTATAGTATTTCCACCAAATGGTTTTATTTTAGTTGATCTCCAACCAATATCTTCAACATAACCTTGTATATTTTTTTCTGGTAATTCAACATAATCATCAACATTTATTTGTCTATCAGAAACAATATTAACTCCTGAGAAAAAATTTGATAAAGTTTCCTTTAATGCAAAACCTATTGCAATACCACCAACTCCAAGTGCTGCAAATATAACTGTTACATCAAAACCTAAATAATTGAATATTATTAAAGCTGCTAAAAGTAAAATTATAGAACTTATAATTCTATTAATTAATTTAGGTGTTTTCTTAACATCATCACGTATAATTATTCTTGAAATAAAAAAGTTTGATAATTTTATTATAATATTAGAAACTATTAATATTGAAAATGTAAATAACACACCATTAATATAGAATAATGATTTTTCTAATATGGACAATTCTTGAAATCCTAAATAAAATCCTAATATAATAATTAGTAGTAATATAGGCTTCTTTATTACTTTCAAGATAATATCATCTAAATCTGTATCTGTATATTTTATAAAACGATGAATAATTTTTAAATTTATAAAACGAAAACTTAAACTAAATATTAAAAATAATCCAATAATTGCTCCAAAAATAATAAATTCATTATTAAATGAATTTTCTATTCCTATACCTTCAGATAATAAAAATAATAAATCTTTTCCATATGCCATTGATTTAAATTGAAAAATAGTTTATTTAAACTTTATACCTAAGTAAGGCTCCAACACCACCTATCTTTTCAAATTGTTTTCCTTGTCTAGTATCTACTGATATTAGCTCAACAACACCACCAAATTCAAGTGTTTTTTCTGTAATAATTTCAACAACTTCTTTCTTATCTATTAAATTCATATTAGTGTTACATATTTCACATTTTTGTTTATCTAAATCAAATTCAATTAAATCAGTTATTTTATCATGACCTGTTTGACATCTTAATGTTGCATGCCATAATTCAAAATTTTCAGAAATAAGTAAAGAATCTACTGCACCAATTTCAAGAACTTTTTTTGTATTTTCAAGACCATAAACAACATTTCCATCTTTTCTTAAATTTTCAAAAAATTTTTCTAATAATTCTTTTTCATGTAAAAGACTTGCTTCTTTTAATAAATCTTCTGATCTATTAACTAATTCTTCTAAACCATATTCACCTGTATAACTAACATCTTTTATTCCAAGAACCTTTCTCTTTACCATATCTGTTAAATGTTCTCCTTTCATAAAAATTTCTTTATTTGGTCCAGGACCACCAACAATAACTCCTTTAAGATTTTTTTCTTTCATAAAAATTTTTGAAGCATTTTCTCCTATTTTCTTCATAAAATCATTTAACAATGCTTCTCTTACATGTTGATATCTCATTTGTGAATATCCTCCTTTTGTTGTTTTTCCTGGTACAGCTGAATCAAAATGTAATACAGACTCTATTCTTTTACCTGTTAAAAATCCTATATCTGCTTCTTTTGAATCCATAACAATTAATCCATATATTTCTTTTTCTTTTACCATTTCATAAAGTGGATCTAAAATAAAAACTTGGTCACACCAATAAACTTTCTTTTTTAATTCTATTGGAGGTTCCATACTCCATAATTTTATATTTGTTTTACCTTCATTTTCAGAAACATTTCCAGAAAAAACTACTAAACCATTTTTTGGAGTTTTTCTAAAAGTTCTTAAATGTTGTATAATTTTTTCTAATGCATCAACAACATTTTTCCTATTAGCTTTAGATTTTATATTATTTGCAGTTGATTGTTCATTTTTTACCTGATCAATTGAATCTTGAAGATTAGATCCAGCAGAAACAAAAACTGAAACTAATTCTGTATGTCTACCTTTTATAGATTCTAATTCTTTTATCATTTTTTTTAATGTAAAGGTTTCTTGTGTAATCATAATATCACTTAATTAATTTATGCATTATAATTAAATCTTTTTCATAGCTTTTTAAATTTTCTGGAATTTGAAAACTAATTTCATCTCTTAAAGAAATTCCTTTTGATTTTTTTTCATTCCAAACATTAGAATTAAATTCAATTATATTATTTGTTATATCAGAAACATCTTCTATATTAATTATATTTTCAAATTTTGAATTATGAACTTTAGATTCATACAGATTTCTATAAACATAATCTGTAATAAAAGGTGTTATTGGTGCAATTAATTGTAAAATTTTTCTTAAAACTTCATGAAGAGTATAATGTGCAGATTCTATTTCTTCTTTATTAAAATTTCCTTCTCCATAAGCACGTGTTTTAATCATTTCAATATAATGATCAGCAAATATATTCCATACAAATTCACGAATTTTATTTGCTGGTATGAAAAAATTATATTCTTTATAGGCTTCTTTAGATACTAAAATTAATTTTTCAAGACTATTTAAAATCCATTTATCAGTATTTGTTAAATTTGGTTTTGATGGTTGTGGAAATGAAGAAACAAATCTTGCAATATTCCATAATTTTGTCATAAATTTACTTGATCCACGTAATTTATCTTCAGAAAATCTAAAATCAGAACCAAGACCTGCTTCAGCAGCACTCCAAAATCTAAAATTATCTGATCCATAGTTATCTAATATAGGTATTGGGTCTACAACATTTCCTTTACTTTTACTCATTTTCTTACCTTTTTCATCAACAACATAACCCATTATCCAAGCAGAATCCCATGGTATTTTTTTAGTTATTTGTTCACATCTAAGCATTGAATAATATAACCAAGTTCTTATAATATCTTTACCTTGTGTACGTATAGATGTAGGATATGTTTTTTCAAATAATTTTTCATTATTTCTTAATTTTGAAATAGCTAATGCACTAATACTTGAATCCATCCAAGTATCAAATGTTCTTGTTTCTCCAATTAACTCATTTGAATTACATTTGTTACATTTTTCAAAAGGTGAATTATCTTTCCATGGTCTATAATATTTACCAGGTTTTGGAATATGTGGTTCATTACATTTTTTACAATACCAAATTGGAATTTCTGTTGCATAAAATCTTCTTCTTGATATTGGCCAATCAATAGAAATTGAATTTATCCAATCTAAAAGAATTTGTTTTGAATTTTTAGGATACATTTTTAATTTATTAGTTGCTTCTCTTATTTTTTCAATAGAATTTAATTGTTTCAAATAATATTCTTTCATTGGAATAATTTCAATAGGATTTTTACTTCTTTCACAAATTGGTGTTCTATGAATTATTTTTTCTTTTTTAATTATAAGTTCTGATTTTTCTAAATCTTCAATTATTTTTTCTCTAGCAATTTTAACAGAAAGACCATTATAATTACAAGCTTTATCTGTTAACTTACCTCTTTTATCTATCATAACAATTTCTTTTAATTTTAATTCACGAAATAATCTTACATCAGAAAAATCTCCATAACTACAAATCATTGCTACACCAGATCCAAATTCTATTTTAGCTTGTGGATGAGAAATAACTTTAACTTTTCTATTAAATAATGGAATTATAACATTCTTTCCAATAAATTTACTATTTTTTTTGTCTTTTGGATTTACAATAATTATTTGACATGCTCCAAGTAATTCTGGTCTAGTTGATGCTACAATTATATTTTCATCTTCTTCTGTTTTGAATTTCATATAAACTAAATCTGTTGATATTTCATCATACAAAACTTCTGCATCTGCTATTGTTGTTCCACATTTTACACAAAAATTATTAGGTCTAGTATCTTCGTAAATTAAATTATTTTTCCAAAGATTAATGAAAGTAGATTGTGTTAAAGCTCTATATTCATCTGAATCTGTTCTATAATAATTTTTAAAATCACAAGATAAACCAAGATGTTTCATTATAGTTATCATTTCATCTTCCAATTCATTGAATGTTTCTTTACATAATTTTAAAAAATTTTCACGTGAAGTTGTATGTATACTAACTCCACATTTCTTTTCAGTATAATTTTCTACTCCTATACCATTTCTATCAATACCAATAGGAAACATAACACTTTTACCCATCATTCTTTGAGATCTTGCTATCATATCTATTTGAGAATAATGAGCAGCTGCTCCTATATGCCAAGGTCTTCCACTAGGATATGGTGGAGGAGTATCCATTATAAAAATTTCATCTGCATTTTCGTCAAATTTATAAATATTAGATTCTTCATTCCATTTTTCTAATATATCTTTTTCTAGTTTATGATTCCATCTATTTTCTTTCAATTTAGGTTCTTGCATATCTATCTAATACTTTTAAGCAATTGTTCTTTATTAAATTTTTGAAAATTATTTTTAATAAAATAAAAAACATTATAAATTATTATACTAATTATAATTATAAATAATGGAGATTAAAATTTGAAATTCTTATTCGTAACATTAGAAGGAAGTTTAGTAGACCTAGCAAATGATATAAAAAAAGAAGGTCATGATATAAAATTTTTTATAGGATATAATTATGCTAAAAATATTGGGAATGGATTTGTAGAAAAAATAGAAAATTGGAAAGAGTATATTGATTGGGCAGATGTTATTGTTTTTGAAGATATAGGATTTGGAAAAAGAGCAGATAAACTTAGATCTCAAGGTAAAATTGTTATTGGTGGTTCAAGTTATACAGATAAATTAGAAGATAATAGAGATTTTGGACAAAAAGAGTTAAAAAATTCCGGTGTTATAATTTTACCTAGTTGGAATTTTACAAATTTTAATTCTGCAATTGATTTTATAAAAGAACATCCAGATAGATATGTAATAAAACCAAGTGGTAAAGCACAAAATGAAAAAGAACTTTCATTTGTAGGACAAGAAAATGATGGAAATGATGTAATAAATGTTTTAGAACATTTTAAAAGAAATAATTGGGAAAAGAAGATAAAAGAATTTCTTGTACAAAAATATGTTTCTGGTGTTGAAGTTGGAATAGGAGCTTTTTTTAATGGTAAAGATTTTATTTATCCAATTAATATAAATTTTGAACATAAGAAATTTTTTCCAGGAAATCTTGGACCTAGTACAGGTGAAATGGGAACATCAATGTTTTGGACTCAATGGAATAAAATGTTCGAATTAACATTATTAAAAATGAAAAATAAACTTGCAGAATCAGGATATGTTGGATATATTGATATAAATTGTATTGCTAATGGAAAAGGAGTTTATCCACTTGAATGGACTTCAAGATTTGGATTTCCATTGACATGGATTTTTTCAGAAGCTATTATTAGTGAATGGGGACAATTTTTACTTGATTTAGGAAAAGGAAAAAATATTGATATAAAAGTAAAAAAAGGTTTCCAAATTGGAGTTGTAATAGCAACACCACCATTTCCATTTGATGATTATACAACATTTAAAAAACAATCTGAAGGTGCAAGTATAATATTCAAAGGTAAAAATAAAGATGGAGTTCATATTGCTGAAGTAAAATTAGTTAATAATGATTGGGTAATAGCTGGTGCATCAGGTTATCCTGTAATTGTTACTGGATCTGGTATAACAATGAATGATGCTATTAAACAAACTTATAATCGTGTAAATAATTTAACAATTCCAAATATGTATTATAGAACCGATATTGGTGAAAGATGGGTACAAGATAGTGATAGTTTACATACATGGGGTTATCTTTACTAATTTTTTATAAAAATAATATATTTTTTAAATAATAATAAAATTTTAAAAAAATAATTAAAAATAAAATAAATTTTTTGGATTAAATATTAATTTTTTTATATTTTATACACAAATCAATAAATAGAAAACTATTTTTAAGTCAAAAACAATTTATTTTAGATAAATATGCCAGTAATGAAAAAGAAAACAGGAAAGAAAATGGTTAGAAAAACAAAAAAGACAAGTATGAAAAAGCCAGCTAAGAAAAAAGCAAGTATGAAAAAGCCAGCTAAGAAAAAAGCAACTACAAAGAAAAAGTCTAAGAAAAAAACAACTAAAAAAAGATAATTTTAAAATATAACCATTAAAAATTTTTTATTTTTTTATTTTTAATTAATTTTTTAACTATCAAATATTATTAATTATTACCTTGCTTCAAAAGCCTCTACTGATTTGGTTTCAAACCGTATATGATGTAGAAGAACGGGGCAAGGGTTTCATTCTTGTTCATACAACCTAGAAATTTACACAGTTTAATAGCATTTAGAGGTGAATTGTAATATGAACCAAGATATTATAAAAATATATGGATTTGATAAAAGGTTGAAAAGAATATTTCAAATATTAGAAGAAGATAATAAAATTCCAAAAAGAGATAAAAAAGTTCTAAGAGAATATTCTGATAATTTATCTTTAGAAGGATTATCTTTAAGTTGTAATGTAAAATATATGAGTATTTTAGTAAAATTATCTAGGAAATTAAAAATTGGATTTGAAAAAGCAAAAATGAATGATATTAAAAATATGATTTTAGATATAGAAAAAAATCCTAATTATAAAGATTGGACTAAATATTTATTTAAAGTTTCAATAAGAAAATTTTACAAATGGTTAAAGAAATGTAATAAACCAGAAGAAGTTTCTTGGATTAAAGCTGT
>JABABT010000005.1 GCA_014238095.1 Candidatus Aenigmatarchaeota archaeon | reverse complement strand
ATTTTTACATTTATAGTATCTGATAAATCATTTATAAAAATTAATGGTTCTATTTCTGCAGTAAATAAAAATGTTCCATTTGGACTATAAATATTAAATTTATCATTCTCAATTTCGACATCTTTTACATATTTATAATAATCTTTTAAATTATTTGCATTTAACATATTTTGTCTGTTATCTTGAATTTCTCTTAATTTTTCATTATTTGAATTAATAATATTATCTTGAATTTCTTCTAAATATGTTGTATTACCATCAAAATTAATAATAATTTCTTGTAATTGGTCTTCTTCTATTATAACATTCTCAAAATTAATAATATTTTCTTGTAATTCTTCTTCATATGTTATATCATTCTCAAAATTAATAATACTAAATTCATTATCATAAAAATAATATCCTCCAATTCCACCAGCTATAATAATTATTGGAATTATTATAGGTAAATATTTTCTCATAATGAAATTAGAATTTTTAATATATAAATACATTTTCTTCAAAATGGTATAATTTAAGTAAAATTAAAAAAATATAAGAAAACTCCTAATAATTAATTATAAAAAATATATTCTAAAACTTTAATACTATACAAATTAACCAATTTTATGGGATATTCACAAAAAAACAGTAAAGGAAACACATATCATCTACATTCAAGAGATGTAGGTAGTAAGGGAGCAAAACTTTACTTCTTCTCTAAAAATGAAGAAGGTTCCGTTGATTTACCTGAAACAATGCAAGTCATTGAAGCAAAAACTGGTATGTTAATGGTAAAAAGAAAACAATAATTTATTAGGTATTCTTATTTAAATTAGGAAAAACAATAAATTAACATGCATACTAAATGTGATGATTGTAAAAAATCTGTTAAAGATGTAGGAAAATTGTTTAAAGTTAAATTTATGTATCTTTGTAAGATTTGTAGGAATCCTTTTTCTAGAAAATAATCTTATTAAATTATTTAAACACTCATATCGTTAAGTATTTCCATAGTTGTTTTTGGTTTTGGAACAAAACTCATTATAGTTCCAACCATCATATAACCACAATTATTACATTTTCCACTTGATGCTTTTATGGCTTTTTTTAGAATTTGTTGTTGACATTTTGGACATTTTAATTTGATTGGAGGAAACATAATTAAACTAAATTTCTCATAAATAGTTATAAGCAAATATTTTTTTGCGAATATATATTACTATATACATTTCATTTGAAAATTATTCCAGTTTGTTCTGACCAAAATAATAAATCTAATGCGTCAAGAGGAATTTTTATTTTTTTAGAAAATTTTTTCATTTTTTCTTCAATTTCATAATATTTTTTATGAGTCATTGAGCTTGGTATCTCTTCAATAACTCCATACTTCTTCAAATTTCTTAAAATATGTACATCTAATATAGTCAGATTATTTCCAAATCCTATATTTCTTAGAAAATGAGAAGATTCTTTAGGACCAAATCCATTTATGTTTTCAATTAACCATTCTCTCATTAATTTTGAATTTTTTAATGATGAAATTTTATTTTTAATTAATATTTTTCCATTTTTCATAAAAATACTTCTAGCAAGAACAATTCTTTTTGCTTTTGTTTCATTAAATCTAACTGTATTTAGAAATGGTTTAATTTGATTAAAATTACCCTTATATAATAAATTATTCTTCTTTAATGATAATATAGCAGACCAACTTGCTGTTGCTTTAGATTGTGGTGTACATAAACAAAAAGCTAATTCTTCAAAAACTCTTTTATCTGATTCTTTAAAAATTTCCCTAAATTCATCAAGTTTTTTATCTATGTCTTTTTTCTTTTTTGAATATTTTTGCTTTAGTTCTGTTATTGTATACATAAATATAATTTCAATTTTTAATAATAACATATTTAAGTTTTTAAAACATTTCAATTTTATGGAATATTTATTTAATGAAAAAATTGGAGAAGAAAGTATAGATTCTTTAAGTCATGTTTTTGATAAAAATGAAAATATAACTGGTGAAGAAAATGAAATTAATATAAAAAATAATTTAGTTCCTTTATATAGAACAAAAGAAGATGGTATAACTTGGAAGAGTAATGGTTTACAATTAACAAATGATGGTTGGGTTTTATTAAGTAGTGGATTTTTACCTAATAGAAAAGATAATCAATGGGAAGGAAATAAATTAAAAATCAATTATGATAATGGATTAAATATAGGTAGTCTAAATATTCATGATATTCCTGATTTTTATGGTAAACTTAACAATGGTGGTATAATTGGAGATATTAATGGTAAATATTATTTAATTGACGAAAGATATGGTTTAATTGATAATTATATATCTATTTGTAAATTAATGAAATTAGACAAACCAAAAACATTATCTTATAAATTTAGGAAAAAATTTGGAAATGAAGATGAAAATATAAATTCATTTTATATTGATGAAGAAAATTTTTTATTAACTAAATATGGAAACTATTATTCTAAAAATAAAAATAGAATAAAAGATTATGATATGCATATAATTAATATGAATTATTCTAAAATTTCTAGTGTATTAACAAATAATATTGGAGAAATTATTGGTATAAATACTGGATTGAATTTGTATAAAAATAAAGAGGAATCAGAAATTTTATCTAATGTTTTACTATCTGTTGGTTCAAATAGAATTGAAAGATTAATTAATGCTGCTGTTTCTGAATTAAAAGAAATGAATTTTAAAAGTTATGGATATAAGTAAATTTAACCTTGTAATTTTATTTCTACATGCAAACCTTGTGGAATATTAACACGCATAATTTGTCTAAGAGCACGATCATCAGCTTGAACTTCAATAAGTCTTTTATGGATTCTCATTTCCCATTTATCATAAGTAGCATTTCCATGACCTGTTCCATCACCACATGGAGTTTTTAATGTAGTAACTTTCATAATTCTTGTTGGAAGTGGAATTGGACCTCTATGAACAACACCAAATTTTTTAGCTACTCCTATAATTTCACCACTAATATCATTCAATTTGTTGAAGTCTCTTCCTGAAAGCTTAATTCTTGCTACTTGCATCTTTTTTATTCGAAATTAAGATATTTAAATTATTTGAATTTGTATTTTATTGGAATTTCATTTGGAGAAATTTTATGATAAATTCCCTTTTCAAAATATGATAAAGAAGTTAATTTCTTTTGATAAAATTTTATTTCTTTATTTTCTAATATTTCATTTTTAATTTCTTTATTTATATCATATTTTGATGAATTAATCTTATTATTTACAATATAATTAAAATTTTCTTCTTGTGAAAAATATTTTGATATTTTTTCTGATATCATAATTTTAATTTAATAACAATATTTAAATATCTAATTAAATAATTTTAAAAATTATTTTGCTTTAACTATATCTAAAACTACACCAGCAGCAACTGTTTGACCCATATCTCTAATAGCAAATCTTGCAAGTTCTGGAAATTCAGATTGTTTCTCAATT
>JABABT010000004.1 GCA_014238095.1 Candidatus Aenigmatarchaeota archaeon | reverse complement strand
CAGTAATTAAAATATTATTTGTTTGTATAGAATTTTCTAAATCAATAGATTTTACAATTAAATAATAATTTAAATCATTTTTATTAAATGTAATATCAATAATTTCAATATTACCTTCAGTTATTGTACCAAAACTACTTTGAAGATATGCATATACTGTTCCAGTAAGAGCAACTGTAATTACAACCATCAATAAAATAGATATTATTGAAGATACTCCTTTCATATTTATTATATATTATTATTCAAATAAATAACAATATTAAATTATATTTTTGAAAATCCAATATTTATTTTCTTATTTTTGAATTCCATTTCTTTTTTATATTCTCCAATAATTTCTCCTATAATAATTTCTTTAGCCCCAACTTCAGATTTAATTTTATCTAAATATTCTTTAATTTTATTAAGTGTTTGATTATCAGAATTTATTGAAAGTTTTATACAATCATTAACATTAAATTTCTCATTTTTTCTCATATTCTGAATGAATCTTATAAGTTCTCTAAACATAGCTTCTCCTAATATCCATTCATCCATCTCCTTATCAATAAATAAAATTCCATAATTGAAATCATTTCCAATAAAATTCCCTTCAGGTTTTTTTAAATCAACACCAATAAATTTTGTATTACACATATTTACTAAAATTTCTTCCATATTTTTAACAGCTTCTTTAACTTTTTCATCATCACTTTGTATTATTATTTGTCTAACTGGCCATCTTAATTTTATTCCAGCTTCTTGTCTAGCTGCTTGACTTGTTTCAAAAATTTGTTTTACTATTTCCATTTCATCTTCTATTTTATTTTTAATTAATCCATCATCAAAATTTGGAAAATTTTCCAAATGAACAGATTCTTCTCCTTTCTTTAATGGATTTATTATATTTTGATAAAATTTCTCTGACATAAATGGAATAAATGGTGCTAATAATAATGTAATTTGTTTTGATACAGTATATAACGTGTAAAAAGCAGATTCTTTATCAATACCATTATATCCTACCCATACTCTATCACGAATTATTTTAATATACCATCTTGAAAAATCATTTAGAATAAAATCTACAATATCTCTTGAAGCTTTATGTAAATTACGATTTTCTATACTATCAACTATAGATTTTGTCAATGAATTTAATTTTGAAATTATCCATTCATCTTCTATATTCATATTTTTATTATTACCAGAATCTTTCACATAAGTTTGGACAAAATTAAAAACATTATTAATTACATAAAATGATTTTGATATATCTTTAACATCATCCCATTTAAAATTAAAATCTTCCCATGTTATTCTAGAAGCAAAATAATATCTTAAAATATCTCTATTATATTTTTTAATCACTTCTTCTGGTTGGACTATATTTCCTTTACTTTTTGACATTTTAGTTCCATGAGAATCTAAAATAAATCCATTTAATAAAACACTTTTAAATGGTGATTTATTAAAAGAAATTACACCAGAAATAATCATAGAATTCCACCAACCTCTTATTTGATCTGGACCTTCTAATACCATATCAGCAGGCCACATTTCATCAAAAAGTTTTTTATTATTTGGATAACCTAAACTTGACCAAGATGCTACTCCAGAATCAAACCAAACATCCATAACATCAGATATACGTTTCATTTTTGATTTACAATTTTCACAATCTAAAACTATTTCATCTATGTAAGGTTTATGATAATCTTCTAATTTTGTCTTTAATTCTTTTGTAGAACCTATAACTTTTACTTTTTTACATTTTTCACATTCCCATATTGGTACAGGAATTCCCCAATATCTTTGTCTTGATATTGGCCAATCACCTAAATTTTCTAACCAATTACTAAATCTATTACCCGCCCATTTAGGAGACCATTTTATTTTCTCATTTTCTTCTAATAATTTATTTCTAATATTTGTTATTTTGAAAAACCATTGTGGTACTGAAATCAAAATAAGAGAATTTGAACATCTCCAACAAAATGGATATTCGTGAGTAATAATACCTTCATTTAAAATCAAATTTCTATTTTTTAATTCTTCAATAATTAAAGGATTTGTTTTCTTAACAAACATTCCACTTAATTTTCCAACTTGATTATTAAATGTTCCATCCATATTAACAGGTGAAAATGATGGTAAATTATTTTCCAAACCAATTTTATAATCTTCTTGACCATGACCAGGAGCTGTATGAACAAAACCTGAACCATCATCCAAATTTACATATTGATCAGATAGAATTATTTTATGTGTTTTTAATTTATCTTGATAATCAAACATTCCTAAAAGTGGATATTCATATTCTACATTTTGTAAATCTTTACCTTTTATTTTTTCTATTATTTTGTAATCTTTTATTCCAACTATTTTCATTACATCTAAAACTCTTCTATCAGATAAAATAAATATTTCATTATTTGTTTTTATTTTTACATAGTCAGCATTTGGATTTGCCATAACTGCTACATTTGAAGGAATAGTCCATGGAGTTGTTGTCCATATAATTAAAAACTCTTCTTTTCCTTTTAGTTTGAATTTTACAAATAATGATGGATCTTTTGTTTTTTTATGTTCAATTTCATTATATGCTACTACTGTTGCACAATGTGGACACACATGAACTGGATAATTACCTTTATATAATAAATTTCTTTCAAATCCTTTTTTGAAAGTATACCAAGCACCTTCCATATATTCATTTTTTAATGTTAGATATGGATTATTAAAATCTGACCAAACACCTAAATTTTTAAATTGCTCTGACATTATTTCAATATGTTCTGTAGCAAATTTCTTACATTCTATTAAAAATTTTTCAACACCAAATTCTTCAATATCTTTTTTATTTTTAAATCCGAATTTTTTTTCTACTTTATGTTCTATTGGTAATCCATGTGTATCAAATCCTATTTGATCCCATACATTAAAACCCAACATTCTATAAAATCTTTTATAAATATCTTTCAATATTTGATTAAATGCTGTTCCTATATGTATTCTTCCAGTTGCATAAGCTGGACCATCTAAAAAATAATATTTTACATTATCTTTTCTAAGATTTTTTACTTTTTCATATATTTTTTTATCTTCCCAGAATTTCATTATCTCATTTTCTGAATTAATCATAAAGAGTTTTATTATTTTTAGATTAAAAACTTAATTATATTTCAGAAAAATCATTATTTAGAATATTAATAAATACAGATTTATCATTAAAAAAATTAAATTTTACTATTTATTTACCTATATTATAGTATAAGAAATAGATATACAAAATTCATATTATAAATGATATTAATTATCAAATTATTATAATATTTAGTTAAATATTTTCAATATTGGATAATTTGTTGTTGAAAATTCCCATATTGAATCAGACCAATTTGAATATAAATTAGTAGATGTTTTTAATACTTGTAGTTCTGATGTGGTTTTTCCTATTCCACTAACTGATGTTGATTGACCACTTGTTTCTGTGTCCCAAAATGATTCTGTTACTGTTGGAGAACCTAAATTTCCACCAACTAAACCTCCTACATTATTATTTCCAATTACTTGTCCTGTGGAATAACAATTATCTATATTTACATT
>JABABT010000032.1 GCA_014238095.1 Candidatus Aenigmatarchaeota archaeon | reverse complement strand
GACCGTGCAGGTGGTCGAAAAACGCTTGTCATAGTGCTTGGACGAGAACACGCATCAAAACTTTACTGGCTGTTTCTTATCGCATCTCCTGCGGTGCTGTTTTGTGGAGTCTATTCTGGTTCGTTGCACCCTTTGTCGCTTGTATGCCTTACAGCACTACCAATCGGAATAATTGCTGGATGGCATCTTAGAGAGCATCATTCTCTAGATAGTTTGGGGAATATTTTGAAAAACGTAGTTTTGTATGGGCGTATAACAGGCGTACTGTTTCTCATATCACTGCTTGCAGTTGCTGTAGCAAATCTTGTATAATGTGTACACTAGCATTTTTTCGATACTGTATCAAATGTAACTGCCTAGAGTCAAGTTAAATTCTAAAGATATTATCCAATATTCTCATGAAATTTTGGATCTCTTGATCTGCATATCTACCTTATACTCGATAATATTTTGTGGGATTTGCCCCGTCCATCTAGACCCACCATATCTTGAAGACAAATAAAGACCAACATCGAATATACAGCATGAATATAGAATTGGAAAACATGACGGGCACGGCGTATGATAATTTCATTCAATCCATACAAAGCAAGGAAACGCGTCGTGGGTACACTAGGGATATTGAACAATTTCTTCTAGCAATAAAGGATAAAGATTTTGAGACATATCTTGGATATGCACCAAAATCAAGAAATGTCTCAGATCTTGCAGAGGCATATGTAGAGATGGCAAAGAAGAATATCCATGTGGCAAAATCGGCAGTAACGACATATCTTAAAGGTCTAAAAAAGAGAGTACAGAGAGGGGATCTCAACCCAAATTCAGTACCAAACAAGATCAAACCTATACGGGCTTTGCTTGTGGCAAACGATGTAGCCAGGCATAAATTATCTGGACAAAGAGACCATGATAGAACATACCGATAGATTGGAAAAATATTGTGACCTATACAGAGTTCTTTAACGCTGTAAAAAATGATAAAGAAAAATTGGATGCGTTATGTAGAGAATTTGATCTACTAGATCTAAAAACTCGTAAATGTAAATTTAATACATGAGATCTAAATAATTTTATTCACGAGATGTTATAATTTCTATTAATTTTTTAAAAGCATCATAATTGAGTGTGGGTTTTATAAAAATAATCTTTAATGGTTCGTCACTTGATTTAGATAATAATTCTGACATTGTAGATTTATCTATATCGAATTTTTCTTTCAATCGTAATAAATCTTCATTTTCATCATGTATGCAAATTATCAACATCTTCTTTGATTTTGGGATTTGTTCAATAATATATTTTGTGGGATTCAGTAAAATAAATACATCATCATAAAATAAATTTTTATTAATTCTTATTCTATAATTCAGAACTTTTGTACTTGTACCTAACACGCTCTGTATGGTACGTGATCCTATATCAAAACAATCCGAAGAATCTTTAATTATCATATTACATAATGCTCTAAGAAAATTTACTAGTAACATTTGGTAATCTTTTCTAACTTCAGATAATAATTTCTTAACATGATCAGAATCATATGTGACGTTATTACTATTTAGATCATCATCCAGTTTTTTAAATTCTAAATTCATAAGATTAGAAATCGTATCCATATTAGTTAATGTAGTGTTAAGTTCTTGCCATTTTACATCAATATTATCTATCGTAAAAATATTATCATTATTATTACTTATACGTTCATACAAGTTAGCAATTGCAATATATGTTGATAATAAGTTCTTATAAT
>JABABT010000003.1 GCA_014238095.1 Candidatus Aenigmatarchaeota archaeon | reverse complement strand
TCACTTTTTCATAAACATTATCAATACAATATCAGAAGGTAAAATATTTCTAAAAAGATTATAAGATTTATGTAGTTATCCTTACTTCTCAAATTCCAACCATATTAGATTTTATCATAGAAAATATTGCGCCCAGACCGGGATTTGAACCCGGGTCACAGCCGTGACAGGGCTGCATCCTAGACCACTAGACGATCTGGGCATAAATTAAAATTTATCCTGGAAAAAAGATAATTAAATTGGCGACGTTTTACGTTTCCCGTGCTCTCGCACAGTACAATGTAAATCGTTGATATGCTTAACTTCTGTGTTCGGAATGGGAACAGGTGTTTCCATATCACTATGGTCGCCAACAAAAATAATAAAGAGTTTATACCTTTTAAATCTTTCATATAAAGAAAAAATCCCCCGAACCGGACTTGAACCAGCAACCCCTCCGTTTCTGAGCAAACGCCGATATACAGTACAATCAACAAACGGATTGTTATCTTCATCCCGTACTGCGCTACAGCGGAGTGCTCTACCATTACTCCTAATTTTTTAAATTAGTTTGAGCTATCGGGGGATGTATTTAATTCAATTTTAAGATTTAAAATATTATAGTTTAAAAATAAACATTTATTTTTCTATATGTTTTTTAACTATTTTCATTTCTTTAGATGACATTTTAATATTAACAAAACTAGAACTAATTTTCTTTTTCGATTTTGATATTGTTTTGTAATTTACTTTAACAGGATTCAATTTTACATTTCCAATAATTTCCATTTTTGGTTTTATTCTATATGTTACAATTTTACTTTCTGTAGGTCTTAAAGAATCAATATTCCAATTTAATTCAATATTATCTGAATCATTTTTTATTGTAGGTTTTATAGTATCAAATTTTTCAATTAAAGAAACAATGTTAGGAATTTTATCTTTAATTACAATATCTTTTATTTCTGTTAATGTTCTATTAACAATTTCAATTACAACTTTTATTTCTGAATCTTTATTTTCTACATCTTCAAATATAGTTTTTTTAGTTACAATAACTTTGAATATGAATTTAAGTGATAATATAACAATAAAAATAATTATGATTAATGGTACCCAAATTTTCCAAATTAATATTTTATAATTAATTTCTCCATCATTATTTGGTTGAACATTTTTTATTTCCCATATAAATTCAACAGAAGAACCAATTTCTTTTTTGTTTATTGGTTTAATTTCAGAAATAAAGAAATATTGTAGAAATTTTGGAAATGAAGATGTTAAATTAATATCTTTATTTGAATTCCCATTATTTTTATATGATATTACGGTTTCAATTTCTAATAAATTAAAAATTTTTTTTTCTTCTTGTGAAATTTTATTTATTTCTTTTACTTTAAAATTTATTATTTTCGTGCTTATTATTTCATTTTTTCTATCAATTAAATTAATTTCAATATTATAATTACCACTTTCTGCAAAATCTTCTAAAATGTAAGATTCATTAAATATTTTTTCTGTTTCTTTTGGCAAGGATAAAATATCAGATTGAAATCTTTTCAATATTTTACTATTTTTTTTAATTAATGCTTCTATTTTATAATTTTCTGAAACATTTCCACCAATATTACTAATAATGTAATTTAGTTCTAAATTGTCATTTGGGCTATATGTAAATTTATTTGTAGAAGATGATAATATAAAAATAGGAGTTTTTCTAATAACATTAACAAAAATATCTTTAGTTGTTCTTATGTTTTCATTTTCTGATGAAATAATAGTTATAGAAAATTTTCTAGGAAAAATTTCAGCATCAATTTGAGAATTAAATGATATTTTAAAATTTTTACTTTGTCCAGAATTTATAGATATATGATTAAATTCAGAAATTATTGAAACTTTTTCTAAATTTGTTGGGAAAATAGATATACCAAATAAATGACCTACATAATCATTATTTTTAATATTAACATTAATTGAACCATCATCATTAGGAAATAAATTTATTTCATTTTCTGAAAATGTTATTGTAGGATCTGTATCAATTGATTGAGAATTAACAGTTGATGAAAATAATACCAATAATATAAAAAATAATGGTAATATAAATATTTTTTTCATTTATTAACCCTAAATTAATTTTATTTCAATTATATTAAAGATGTGTTTTTAATTATATAGAAGTTTATAAATAATTTTTATTAATAATTAATATTAGATTATTATGGATTATTCATCTTTAGCAAATATTTATGAAAAATTAGAACAAACTCCTTCAAAATTAGAGAAAACAAGAATTATCTCAGATATGATAAAAAAAATACCCACAAATCAATTAGAGAAAGTAATTTTATTAATGCTTGGTACAGTTTTTCCTGGTCATTCTCAATTAGATCTTGGTGTAGCTGATAAAATGATAATAAAATCTATAATGAAATCTACAGGATATAATGAAAATTCAATAATAAATAAATTCAAGGAAACAGGTGATTTAGGTATTGTAACTAAAGAATGTTTGAAATCATCTAAACAAATGATTCTTGGAAAGAAAAAATTGGATGTTGATTTTGTTTTTGAAAAATTAGAAAAACTAGCAAAAATTATAGGAAATGGATCTCAAAATAAAAAAATGGATATTATATCTGAAATGATTGTTTTTTCTTCTCCAAAAGAAGCATGTTATATTGTGAGAACAATTTTAGGAAATTTACGTACAGGTGCTTCAGAAGGTTTGTTAAGAGATTCAATTTCTAAGGCCTTTTTTCTAGAAGAAGAAAAAAAAGATGCTAAAAATGCAGTCGATTACGCATTGAATATAATTGCTGATTTTGGAAAAGTTGCAAAGATAGCAAAATTAAGTGGAATGAGTGGACTTAGAAAAGTAGATATTGAAATAGGAAAACCAATAAATGTAATGCTTGCTGAGAAGGCAGAATCTATTGAAAAAGTTCTAAAAAAATATGATAAAATTATTGCTGAATGGAAATTTGATGGTATGCGTGCCCAAATACATAAGAAAGGAAATAATGTTTGGATTTATACAAGAAGATTAGAAAATGTTACATTACAATTTCCAGATATTGTTGAATTAGTTAAGAAATCTATTAATATAGATTGTGTGGTAGAAGGAGAAGTTGTTGGTATAAATTCAAAAACAGGAAATACATTACCATTTCAGATATTATCACAAAGAATTCATAGAAAATATGATATAGAAAAAATAGCAAATGAAATTCCAATTCAATTAAATCTTTTTGATATAATTTATTTAGATGGTAAAAATTTAATAAATGAAACTTTGATAAATAGAAGAAAAAAACTTGAAAAAATAATTAAACCAATAAATGGAAAAATTCAATTAACAAAAAAAATAATTTCCAAAGATATTAATGAAATACAAAATTTTTACAAATCTGCATTAGAAGCAAATCAAGAAGGAATTATGTTGAAAGTTTTAGACTCAACTTATAATTTTGGAAGACATGTCGATGGTTGGATTAAAATTAAACCAATAATGGAGAGCCTAGATCTTATTATCGTTGGTGCTGTTTGGGGAGAAGGATCACGTACAAATATGTTAACATCTTTTAAACTTGGATGTAAAAATGGTGATGATATAATTGAATGTGGTATGATGTCAACAGGATTTACAGAAAAAGAATTTAATTATATAACAAAAAAATTAATACCTTTAATTATAGATACAAAAGGAAAAAATATAAAAGTAAAACCAGAGATAGTTGTTGAAATTAATTATCAAGAAATCCAAAAATCACCAAATTATTCTTCTGGATTTGCATTAAGATTTCCTTCCTTCAAAAATATTAGATTGGATAAAGGATTATCTGATATTGATACTTTAAATCGTATTAAAAAACTTTATGATAGTCAAGGACATTCAGGATAAATATTTATTATAATTTTATTTTTAATATTGTAAATTATTATTTATTATTTCTTAATTCAATAATTTATTTATACAATTTTTTTTTGTAAAATCATATCCTATAATTAATATAACATTTTTAATAATACCATCATTAAAAAATTTTGAAATTATTTTGGAAGTATAAGGAATTTTATTTTTATCATTATTTGAATATTTTTTAAATTTTAATTTTAACAATCATTTTTATTTATTATAAAAAATTCATATAGAAAGGTATTTAAATGTTATAATTAATCACTATATAGTTAAAACAGTGATTACAATGATAGCATCAAACAAAGTTTATGATATATTAAAAGGAATTGGATTAAATCTTTATGAAAGAAAGATTTGGGTATCTTTACTTGCTAGAGGAACTTCAAATGTGGGTGAATTATCACAAATTTCAAAAGTTCCAAGATCACGTTCTTATGATATTCTTCAAAGTTTATCAGATAAAGGATTTGTAATTATTCAAAATTCAAAACCAATAAAATATGTTGCTATTGAACCAATTGAAGCTTTAGAACGTGCAAAGAAAAAAATGCAAGAAAATATTACACAAAAAACAGAAAGAATTGATGATTTGAAGAAATCTTCATCTATGAAAGAATTAAAATCAATTTTTAATAAAGGAATGAAAATTATATCATCTGAAGATATGAATGGTTCTATAAAGGGTAGACATTTACATAGACAACAAATAAGAACTATGATAAAATCAGCAAATTCAAAAATAAATATAATAGCAACACAAGATGAAGTTAAAGAAATGCATAATACTCATTATGAAACATTAAAAAATGCTAAAGATAATGGTGTTGATATAAAAATTGCTACTGTATCAAATTCTAATAATAAAAAAGAAATCAATAAATTAAAAGAAATAGCAAATGTAAGGAATTTGGGTACTCATGCAAATCAAATTGATGGTGGTTTTTTTGTTGTTGATGGAAAAGAAATTATTATGGGACTTACAAATTCAAAATTAGTTCATGATACACAACATGTAGCATTTTGGAGTAAATCAAATCATGCTGCAAAAAATATTTTTGATCCAATATTTAATACTGTTTGGACAGGTTCTAAACAAATATAAATCATAATCCAAAATTTGGTCTATTTGAAAGTTTTCTAGGTAAGTTTAATTTTCTAAATGGTTTATTCTTTATATTTTCTTTAATTTTAGAAATTAAAATATCAAGTTTAATATTAGAATTTTTACCAGTAGACCTTTCACGTAATGAAATGTTATTTGATTCAATTTCTTTTTCACCAATAACAATTACAAAAGGAATCCATTCTAATTCAGATTGTCTTATCCTTTTTTGCACACTTTCAATTCTATCATCAATATCAACTCTGATTTTATTATTTTCAATTTCATTTGCTATTTTTTCAACATATTCTTCAAATTTTTCAGATAAAGGAATTAATCTTACTTGTGTAGGAGATAACCATAATGGAAATGATGGTGGTTTTTTATTTTGAATGTTTATGTTTGCATTTTCTAAAATTGCATACATTACTCTTTCAATAGCACCAGAAGGTGAAGTATGTAATATGTAAGGTTTTTGTATTGTATTTTTTTTGTCTATGTATTTTATTCCAAATCTTTCAGCATTTTCATGATCAAGTTGTACTGTAGATAATGCACCTGCTTTTCCCATATAATCTACAAAATTAAATTCAAATTTAGGATCAAAATATGCAAATCTTGTATTCCAAATTTCTATCAATACTGGTTTTCCTAAAATTTTCATCAATGAAATTATAAATTCTTTATTTTCTTTCCAAAAATTTTCTGTAAATCTAATTGCAGTTTCATAATTATTAATTTCAATTTCTTCCATACATTCCATACAAAGTTTAAATTGGTTTATAAATTCTTTTTTTGACATTTCTAAATCAGAACAAAGTGTATGCATATCAGGCATAGTAAAACACCTTAATCTTCTAAGTCCAGCAAGTTCTCCAGTTTTTTCTAATCTAAAAGCGTATTTTGCAAGTTCATATATTTTCATTGGAAGATTTTTATAAGAAATGTTTGAATTTGCCATCATTAAAAATTGTCCAAAACATGCAGAAAATCTCATAAAATAATCTTTCTTAGATGAATTGACTATATATTGTCTTGCTGGAAATCTTTCAAGATATTTTTTTAGAGCAGGATGATCATAGTCATACATTATTGGAGTTTCAACTTCCATTCCACCATAATTTGCAATTTTTTCACCTATCCAATTTTCAAGTAAATTTTTAATAATTCTACCTTTTGGCATATATTTTAAATTACCAGAATCACTTCCAGATTCATTATCAGCAATCTCTAATTTTTTCATCAAAGTTATATGTGCAGGTATTTGATGAACATTTCTACTTTTAGAAATTTCATAATCAGCAAACCTTTTTAAATTTTCACAAGAATTATTTTTAAAATCAAATTTATTTACATCATTTAATTTTCCATTATTATCTAAAATATACCAATTTGATTTTAATTTTTCTTCTGATTTTAAAGCATTTTGTTCTACTTTTTCTCCCATTTTATTATTATATACCTTAAATGTTTCAGCAAGAGGATGACCTTTTATTTTAATTTCCATTGATTTGTTCCATCCAAAAGGAGCACGATAAGTTTCTATTCCATTTTCTTTTGAAAATTTTTCCATATGATTTAATATATCTAAAGCGTCTCTTGGTTTAGCAAGATCTCTACTTAAATGAGCAAATGGATAAATTAATATTTTTTTTACCTTTTGTTTATCTAAAAATAATTTAACATCTTTTATTGCATTTTCTCCTATAATTTTATTATCTCCATTTTCAACAGTTAAGAATAAAACAATTATTTCTTCAAATCTAACATTTTCTAACTTAACTTCATCAGCTAAATATATTTCCTTCTTTATAGGTTTGTAATTTATATAATCAACATGATTTTGAAGTATTCTCATAGAAAACAATTTATTTTGTAGAATTAAATATTATTCATGAATTATAAATTACATGTTTATTTACGTCATTATATAAGAAATCAAGAAACTTTAGATATTTACAAAAAAATTGTTAATAGAGTAAATAGAGCAACTAAAATGGTGGATTTTAAATTTAGTATTTTTGTTGATTTTGATTCTAAAATGTCTAATAATTTGAAATCAGAAATATATGAGATTTCAAAAAAACTTATAGAAAATAATATTGAATTTTCATTGAAAATAGGACATGGAGCTGGAATAGCATTGTTCAATGTTATGGAAGAATTTTTAAGTAATACTAGTATTGAAAGAAAAGATTCTTTAATTTGTATTTTTGATGCCGATGCATATGAAATTGATAATATTAATTTTTTAAGACATATTGGAAAATTAGCGAATAATTTATACAATAAAAAATGTTTAATTGGGCTTTCTCAAAGAAGTAAAATAATTTTAGGTAATGAAAATATGCAAATTTATCGTGAGATTAATGAAATTTACTTTGCATTTGCAATGAAACCAAAACTTGTTCCGAAAAAATCATTAGGTCTAAAAATACCAATACCCTATAAGGAAATAGGAGACCCAGTTCCAGGACTTTATTGTATGAATACATCTCATCCAAATTTCTTAAAATTATTTGAATCAATTTATAAAAATTCAATGAAAGCTGATATGTCTGGATTTGCAGGAGATCATTATTTTGTTCTAGCAGCTTCCCAATTAGGAGATATAGAAACAGAAATTATTCCAATAGAATCAAATCCTATGGTAACTTTTAATGTTGATAATATATCCAATATATCAAATCAAATATCAAAAACAGATATGAGACAAGTTTTAATTAATTCTGTAAAATCAGAAGATAATTTTGAATATTTAAAAAGAAATTATCCTGAATATATGGTAAAATTTGTTAGAGATATTATATTGAATTCGATTAAAAAACAATAACAGAATTAAAAGTCCCGTCGTCTAGTGGTCCAGGACATCAGCTTCTGGAGCTGAATACATCGGTTCAAATCCGATCGGGACTATAATTAATATTAAAAAATTTCATAATTTAAGAAACAAATAATAAAAAATGTTTCTTAAATTATTTGGAAGATCTTATAACAAATTTTTTTACATTTCTAGTTTTATTTTGATTCATTCTTTTCTTAAGATATATTAATTTTCCTTGTAGAAATTGTATCTGTTTTACTGATCTTGCATTAAACAAATCTTTTGTTGTTTTTTCAACTTGATCTTCCATAAACATTTTACTTTTTGATAATTCTTCTGGACTCATATAATTCACTACTACAATATAGTTAAACTGTTATTTAAGCATTTACTATACTATAGTAACTAAATGTTTATATATATGTAACTACTTAATAGTGATAGTGATAATATGATATACAAACAAACAAACCAAAAACAAAATACAGTAACAGAATATGAAAATAGAATGAGTTCATATAAAGGAATTGTAAAGAATCCAAGTAAATTGGACACACATTCTACAGAATATTTCTATTCTACAAAATCTATGAAAAGATAATGAAATAAATTAATAGAATTTTTATTTTATTTCATTTTTATTTATTATAAAAAATACGAAACTTATTTAATATCAGAAATCTCAAATGAATACTATGGTTTCTTTATCAAAATTAGAAAAAGATATTTTAAAGGATATTAGACCAAATAAAGACCAAAAAAGTCTTATTTCATCTTATTCTACTAAAGCACTGACTTTAGCAAATAAATATGCTAAAAAATATAAAGGAAAAGCGATACTTGCAGGAAGTATTACACGTGAAACATGGTTACCTGATAAAATGGAATTTGATGTTTTTATATTATTACCAGAAAATTTAAATCAAAAAAATTTTGAAAGAGCTGGATTAGATATAGGAAAAAAAGTTATTGAATCATTAAAAGGAAAATATGAATTAAGATATGCTCAACATCCATATGTTACAGGAAAAATTAATGGTGTTAGTATTGATATTGTACCTGCTTACAAAGTAGATTCTGCTGAAAAAATAAAATCTGCAGTTGATCGTACACCATTTCATGTAGAATTTGTTAATAAAAAATTACCATCAAATTTAGCTAATGATGTTTTACTTTTGAAAAAAATGTTGAAGAATATAAGAACATATGGTGCAGATACCAAAACAGAAGGATTTTCTGGTTATGTTTGTGAACTTTTGATAATTCATTATAAAGGATTTGGAAATTTAATGAAAGCTATAAGTAAATGGGAAATAGGAGAAGTAATTGATATAGAAAATAATTGGAAAAAAGAAGAATATGATAAATTACATGATATTTTTTATGGTCAACCAATAATTATTATTGATCCAACTGATAAAAATAGAAACACAGCTGCAGCATTATCAGGAAGAAATTTTATGTTAATAAAAAAACTAGCATCAGATTATGTAAAGAAACCAACTAGAGAAAATTTCATAAAAGAACCTAGAAAACCAATCAATGGAGAAGAATTAAAAGAAAAACAACAATTAAGAAATACACAATTTTTATTTTTGAAATTCCTTCCACCAAAAGGTGTTGATGATGTTACAATACCACAAATGAGAAAATTTGCTGAAAGAGTTCAAGGAATTTTAGAAGAAGACAAATATGAATTTAAAGTTATGAATAAAGATGTTTTTACAGATGGTTCTTATTTATCAGGTGTTTTCCTAGAAATGGAGATATCAAAATTACCACTTATTCAAAAAAGACATGGACCATCAATATTTGATAAAGAAGGATCAAATAATTTTATAAAGAAATATATGTCTGTAATTTCTGGTCCTTATGTAGAAAACAAAAATTGGGTAATTGAAATAAATAGACCTTTTATTACAGCCTCAGATAAAATACGTGACAGTTTAGCAAAAACTGGTAAAGAACTTTTAGAAAAAGGAATTCCAAAATTAGTTGCTGATAGATTATTAAAAGGATTTGATGTTGTAACAAATTTAGATACTATTGTTACAGAAATAGAAAGAAATGAAAATTTTGGAATATTTTTAAGAAAATTCTTTGAAAAAGAAAAGTTAATCTAAATACAATCTAAATTAATTTTATGATAGAAATAATATTTTTAGGTACAGTTTCTGGTGTTCCAACTAAAGATAGAAATCATTCAGCTATAATAATGAATCAATTTTCTGAAACTAAAGAAACAATGCTTTTTGATTGTGGTGAAGGAACTCAGAGACAAATGTTGAAAGCTGGAGTGAATTTTATGAATATTAATAAAATTTTCATTACACATTGGCATGCAGATCATTTTGCAGGGCTCATACCATTAATACAAACAATGAATCTTGAAAGAAGAAAAAAACCACTTTATATTTACGCACCAGAAGCAGAAAGATTTGTTTCAGATATAATTGATTTAGGATATTTCGGACTTAATTTTGAAGTAATACCAGTAGATTTAACATTTGAAGGATCTGAAATAAAAAAAATTGTTGATGATGATGATTTTGAAATATATTCAACACCCTCATTTCATACAATTCCATCAGTAGCATTTGGATTATTTGAAAAACCAAAATATCAAATAAATTTAGAAAAATTAAAAGAATTAAAATTAAAACCAGGTAAATGGATTAATGAATTAAAAGAAAATGGAATAATTAATATAAATGATAAAGAAATTAAAATTGAAGAAGTTTCTGATATTAATTCTGGTATAAAATGTGTTTATAGTGGAGATACAAAACCTTGTAAAAATATTGAAAATATGTCAAAAGATATAGATCTTTTAATTCATGATGGTACATTTCTTGAATTAAGTGAATCTGGTGGGAAAAACCATGCAGATGTTTCACAAGCAGCACAATTAGCAAAAAGAGCAAATGTTAAAAAACTTATTTTAACTCATGTTAGTAGAAGATATACAAACATTAAACCTTTAGAAGAAGAATCTCAAAAAATATTTAAAAATACAAAAATAGCTTACGATTTTATGAGGGTTATTTTAAAGTAAATTTATTAAATGGATCCGCCGTGATTCGAACACGGATCGACGGCTCCGCAAGCCGATGTTCTATCCAAATTAAACTACGGATCCAATAAAGTATTAAAAGGATTATATATAATTAAAATATAGTGATTTAATGGATAAGATGTGTACAAGTTGTGGAGTTCATGTAATGGCTAAAAATAATTTTGTCGAATTTGAATGTCCAGAATGTGAAAATAAATTAATTCGTTGTAGAATGTGTAAAGAATCAAGTGTAAATTACAAATGTTCTGAATGTGATTTTATGGGTCCGTGATTGTATTGACAAATGTTATAATGACCTTTAAATTAATGCCTAAAAATCCAAATGTAGATCTTGATAAGGTTGAATTAGAAATAAAATCAAAAATTAAAATAAATAGTATTGAAAGAGAACCTTTAGCTTTTGGATTGAATTCATTAAAGATTGTTGCAGTTGTAGATGAAATTGATGGAGCATCAGATGAAGCAGAATTAAAATTGAATAAAATTGAAGGAATTGGTTCAGTAGAAGTAATTAGTGCAACTCGTGATATTTAATTAATTTTATATCTATTATTTTTTTAATTGATTTTTAATCTGTAAATTATAAATACAATTTTTTCAATGTAATAAAAATGGTAAAAATAGAATAGGTAAAGAATTTCTAGGAATTCGACTTCAAATTACAATATTTGATATTTTAAAATATTTTAGAGGTTCAAAATTATATCAAATTTCCAATCCTTTTTAATTAAATTTTTATAATCTTCAATAAAAATTTCATCATTCATTTTCCAACTATAATGTATTATTTCCAACAAAAAGTTTGTATTTGTCACTTTCCTCTAAATCTTTAATAACCCTTTTAATTACCATTAATTTAGGATCCGGTAACATTGGAACTCTTTTATGTAAATCTTCAAAATTTTCAAATGGTTTCATTCTTCGCTCTTTTATAATTTCCCACATATGTTTTTTACCAATTCCTGGTAAAAGTTCTAATGAATGTAGTCGAGTTGTTACTGGACCAGCTTTATTGAAAAAATTAACAAATCTTTTATCATCTTCATTTACAATTTTTGTTATTACTTCTTCAATAATATTTTTAGAATAAGATGTTAAATTTTGATAATTTATTCTTTCACGTATATATTCAACATTATCTCTTTTATCACTACCAACATAAATTTTTTCTTTATTTTTTATTTCAATTCCTTCCTTAACAACTATTTCTAATAATGTTAGGAATTTAGCACCAATTCCTTGTACTATTGGTTCAGCTTTCCTATCAGATGATTTACCATGTGATAGAAAATCTAATACTATTATGTAATCATCTTTTGCTACCATTAAAAAAATCCCTAAATTATTTAATTTTTAACTGTTTCGAGAATTAAATTACATTCATCTTCTGTAAGTGAATTAAAATTTTTATGAAGAATAGCTCTTAAATCATCTTTATCCTTGGGAAGAAAATTAATTATAGTTACAATATCAACATCTTTAAGTTTAGATATTTTAAAAAGTTTCTTTTTCATTTCTTCTGATTCTACATCTGAAATTTTAATAAATTTATTAAGAGAAATATTTGCATTTTCTTGTTCAAATTTCATATCTTCTAGTTCAGATCTTTCTTCCATTATTTTTTTTGCTTCAGCATCTGTTATAACATCTTGTTTTATTATATTCATTTTTTAACCTCTTGTATAATTTTTAAATGTTCAGATTTACTAATTATTTTCTTCTGTTTATTACTATCTTGTATTTGAATAATATAACTTTTACCTCTTTTACCAATTATATAACCATTTACACCTCTAAATCTAGGATGAGGCATTCCTTTTTGACTAGAAGGTTCCTGCATAATAATTACTTTTTGACCTTCTTTATACTGTTTTAGAAATTTTGTAATTGGAGGCCTCATATAAGGTTTCTGCCTCATACTATTTCTTGTTCTATGTCTTATTCCTCTTGATGGTTTTGTCATATTATTTCACCTTGTGAATTTTAATCACATCTAGAATTATCTTTTCAACATTGTTATTTAAAAGTTCTTGTATTGAAGGTTTTGTTCTTCCATTATCACCATTAATTAATTCTTTTATATATAATCCTGCTTGACCTTTTATCTTAATTCTAAGTTTATTTTTCCCTAATATTTTATATGAAATAGATTTAACACCACGTTTTCTCAATAAATCAGCTCTTCTATGTTTTACCCTAGTTGGTGTTTTTTGATTTATTATAGATTTATTTAATTTTTTAATAAATGGTAGAAATTTATTATTAATATTATTTGTAAAAATAACATCAGCAGAATATGTTTTATCATTTGTAGCCTGTTTTATTTTTCTAACATAATCTTTATCAGTAAATTTTAATCCATTTACTTTTACTTTTGATGATTTATTTATTTGTTTCTCTAGTTTTTTTAAATCAATATTTCTTTTTAATGGTTTCAAAATTTCAATTACAAATGGTCTATAATCAAGGCATCTTGCATCAATATCTTCTCTCCCAGAACCATGAAATACATGATCTTTACCATTTGAATATTTACAAATAGGTTTTCCTATTATTTCATGCACAGATGTTTTGTACATTTTACCAACACCTTTACATCTTAAACATCCTTTACCATTACATTCTAAACAAATCCATCTTGTTTGTGGTATTCCTCTAACAAGTTTTTTATATCCACTTTTTATAAAAATACTTTTTATTTGGGTTTGTATTTCATTTCTTTTTAAATTAATAAGTAAAATAACATCAGGATTTTTAGAATCAAATTCTTTATTTGTTATATTTTCAATTCCTTTTCCAACTTCACGATTTATTTCTGCTTTTATAAGTTCGACATTATTAACTCCAAAATTTTCCCATAATTTTTCTTCATTTAATTTCATTTCATTTGTTGGTATTGAACCTACTAAGAAAGTTGAAAATTCTATATTTTTTAATTTCTTTACAGAACTATCAATTATTTTATTAATATTTTTTTTGAAAAAATCATCACAAACACTACATTTTTTTGAATCATTTATTTTTAATTTTATATTCCTAAATTTGAATCCATAGAAATTTGATTTATCAAAATCCATTTCTTCTTCAGAATCAATAACAAATGCAAAATATTTTCTAATTATTTCTCCTCTTTGTTTATTCGTCATTCCAGAAAGTAAATTACCACAATTCCTTCCTAAACAATTATCACATATTGGAGTTTTTAATAAGTTTTTAAAAATTTTAAAAAATTGAGACAAAAAATTCACCTTTATATTATAAACTAATTCCAAATTGTTTTGCTATATCTTTCATAGGACCTCTTTTCATTCCACCACCACCAAATTGTTTCATCATTTTTTTCATAGAATTATATTGATTCAAAAGTTCTCTAACATCTGTTTCATTTTTACCTGAACCTTTAGATATTCTGATAATACGACTAAGGTTTATTATACTTGGAAGTTCTCTTTCTTCTTTTGTCATACTTTGAATAATATGTTTAAATTTTTTCAATTTACCTTCTTGTTGATTTAATTTATCTTCAGATATTTTATTTCCCATACCAGGAATCATATTGACAATTTGTGACATTGGACCCATCTTTTCCATAGCTTCTATTTGATCAATAAAATCTTTCAAAGTAAATTTCCCTTCCATAACTCTTTCAACAGAATCTTTATTTATTTCTATTTCCTTTGCTTTTTCAAGTAATGTTTGTAAATCTCCTAATCCTAAAAGTCTAGATACAAATCTTGTTGGATTATATAATTCAAAATCATCTAATTTTTCACCAACTCCAATGAATTTTACCTTAGCACCTGATACTGATGTCGCTGCAATTGAACCACCTGCTTTTGCAGTTCCATCCATTTTAGTTATTATAACTCCAGTTATTCCAACAATCTTATGAAATTCTTCTGCCTGAACTTTTGCTATTTTACCAAGATCAGCAGGCAAAACTAAAATTGATTCATCTGGTTTTATTATTTCATTTAATTTTTTTAATTCATTTGCAAGATTTCCATCAAGAGCATTTCTTCCTGAAGTATCAAAAATTATTACATCAAGTTTTGAAAATTTTTCCATTCCATTTTTAGCAGCATCAAAAACATTTTTATTTTTATCATAATGAACAGGAACATTAATTTGCTTTCCTAATTGTTCAAGTTGTTCTGATGCACCAGGTCTATGATAATCTAATGCAACTAATCCAGGTTTTAATCCCTGTTTTATAAAATATTTAGCAAGTTTTCCTGATGTTGTTGTTTTACCAGATCCAAAAAGACCAATTAACATTATTTTTTTCTTTTTATTAATATTTGCAGGTGTTCCTCCTAATAAATCAACAAGTTCATCATAAATTACTTTCAAAACATTTTCACGAAGTGTAAGTCCTTTAGGTATATCATTTTTCAATGTTTTTGTTCTAATATTTTCACAAATCTGATTTGATAATGAAGTGTCAACATCTGATTGAACTAAAATTTTTCTTATATCTTGTACTATATTCTGAACTGCTTCTTTATCTAAAGTAGTACCAGTTGTAATTTTTCTTATTACTGAACTTAATCCTTTACTCAATGAATTGAACATAATATCAAATTCTATATTCACATTTTTAAGTTTTATTAATTAACTTAAAATATTATTAATAAATTTATCTTTATCAAAAATTTTGAAATCTTCATATTTTTGCCCAAGACCTAAAAATAAAATTGGTTTTTTTAATTCATGTGTTACAGATAATATTGCACCACCCTTTTCATTAACATCTAATTTTGTAAATACAATTGCATCAACACCAATTTCATTATACATTCTTGCTTGTAAAATAGCATCATTTCCGATAAGAGAATCAATTACCAAAATTTTTATATCAGGTTTGTTTACTTTGATTATTTTTTCCATTTGAGACATAAGATCATTATTTGTATGTGCCCTTCCAGCAGTATCAGCTAATACAAAATCAATTCCTTTTGATTTTGCATGTTCAATAGAATCAAAAATAACTGCAGCAGGATCTGCACCATATTTATGTTTAATTAATTTAATTCCTAAATTTTCTGCATGAATTTTTAATTGTTCTTCAGCACCTGCTCTAAAAGTATCTGCAGCAGCAAATACACAATTATATCCTTTTTCTTTTAGAAAAGATCCAGTTTTAGCAAGAGATGTTGTTTTACCCGCACCATTAAATCCCCAAAAAGCTATTACAATAGGTTTCTTTTCTTTAACAGATTCTATTAAATCTAAATTTGGAACAGTTAAAATTTCATCTAAACTTTTTCTCAAAGAATTTATTACAGTTTCTTTTTCCTTCCCTCTTTTTATTGGTTTATTAATTAATGTTTCTTTTAAATCTTTTTTAATTTTTTCTGCGACTTCAGTTGCAACATCAGATTCTATCATTGAAATTTCTAAATCTTCTAAAATTGGATTAACATCCTTTTCAGAAAGTGTTTTTTCTGTTATATTTTTTACAATTTTTTTCGTTATTTTTTTTAAAAATCCATTATTTTTTTTCTTATCTGATTGAATTTTATCTGATTGAATTTTATCTGATTGAATTTTATCTGATTGAATTTTATCTGATTGAATTTTATCTGATTGAATTTTATCTGATTGAATTTTATC
>JABABT010000002.1 GCA_014238095.1 Candidatus Aenigmatarchaeota archaeon | reverse complement strand
TTTCAGTTGTTGAATCTTCTGGTGTTGAAGTTTCAGTTGTTGAATCTTCTGGTGTTGAAGTTTCAGTTGTTGAATCTTCTGGTGTTGAAGTTTCAGTTGAAGGTTCATTAGAATCTGTTCTGGTTTCCGAATATGGATTTATATTAAATGTAAGAAAATCAACAAGATTAATATTAGAATTACTATAAGATGTTACTAATTTTAATGTATCTTTTTTATAAGGTATGTTATCTAAATTAAATTCCCCTTCAAATTTACCATTTAATACACTTGTTTTAACATTTTGTGATTTTAATTCTACATTATTTGAATCTAAAAGAGTTACAAATATGTCTTTGAAGTTGGGTATATCTAAATGAAGTTCCCCTTCAAATTCAATTTTATCATTAGTTTCTTTATCCCCTAAATCTTTTCTAAAAACATCAATTTTATTTAAAATATTTGTTCCTGAAACAATTACATATGAAGATGAAGATTTTTGTTTATCTGAATATATATTAATGGTAAATATTGTGTCTGAAACTAATGGTGTTGTGAATCTTTTTGAAGTTATATAAATTATTGAAGAAGATTCGCAATCTACACAATTATTAATTTCTATAGGTTCTAATGAAAATTCTAATTTATTATTTGATTCGTATGTTGTTACATATTTTCCTTCTGAAGATTGTCTATTCTTAGATGTATAAAAACCATTTGGAGTATCTATTATCCAATTGTTTGTGTCAAATTCTGATATACTTGATTGGAATGCTTCTATTTCAAATTTATCTATTCTAATATTTCTTTTTTCACAATTTCCATTATCTTTATTTTCAACTTTTAATAAATATGATTTTTTATCTTCTGTAAGAGCATTAAAATCAGGTTTTCCATTTATTGTGTTTGTAGGAGTTAATGTTAATATTGGGTCTTCTATGTTACATATTGGTGTGTCTTTTGATAAAATTATTGTTTTATCATTAAATATACTATTTGATTCTCTTTTTGTTTTTTCATTTAATACTTGAAATATTATAAGTGGATTAGAAATTAATGTTGGTAATGAAATAGATTTAAATGTATATTTAGAATTGGTTTGAATAAAACCAGATTCAAATGTAGATGAGGAATCTTTAACAATAAAATTTGAGGATCCACAATAATAACCATCATTATTTTGTATTTGTAATTTGTAATTTACATTTGTTTGAGTAGATGCTTGAGAATTGAATTTAATTTTTAAAGGATGTTGATTATTTACCAAATTAGAATCTATTGATAATTCATCATTATTTGCTTCAATTGTATAATCATTTGATGGTAATATTTCTATAAATATGGATGGTTTATGTCTTATACATCTTTTATCATTTATTTTCAAATCTATTGAATCTGATTCATATTTTATACCTTGATTATTTTCAAATTGTGTCTTGATTTCATATATACTTCCGAAATTTTCTATAGAATTTTCGTTAATTAAATTATTATCTCTTGAAAATTCAATTGTTCTTTTGAATGGAAATTCTGAATCTAAAAATGTTGGATCATTAAGATAATTTGAAGTTATTTTAGTATTTGTATCGCTTGTACTAAAATATAGCCAATTTGAATCACCTTTTTTTCTAATTAATAATGTTGTTATTGAATTTTCATCATCTAAATTAATATTTGCTGATTTTGCTTTTAAAGATAATATAAACATGTCTCCTTTTACAAAACCAGAATCTGTTAATTTAGTTAACCAACCAGATTCTAAATTAGATTCAAGAAATAAATTACCTGTAATTATATTTTGTTGTGCTTCAGAAGATTCAATTGATAATGATATAGTTAAAGAAAATGCTATTAAAATGATTAGTAAATTTCTTGTTTCCATAATAATAGTATTATCATAAAGATTTAAAAACCTTAATTTTCTATCAAATTTCCTGATTTAATTTTAAAAATAATTTTTATATTATCTGGAATAATTTCATTATCATCTAAAAATCCATAAACAAAACCATTTTCCTCATATCTAACATTTACATCTGCATTTACTTGATGATAATAATCAGCTGTTGCTGTATATACTAAATTACATGTATATCTATCTTGTTCACATCCTCCTTCTTCATTATAATAACAACATCCTGTAACTCTACCATTACATGTTCCTCCTGTTGGATTATTTGCAAAATTATTATTATAAATTCTAGATTTTACTAAAACTGTATTTCCTATTTTATATGAATTTTTAGATTTGTTTATTTCTTTATAATCTCCATCAAATGCTATTGTATAATCATCAGAATTTTCATCTAATTCAGATTCAAGACAAATTAATCTATTTTCTGTATATTGTTTTATAATATTTGCTGCTGAATCTCTTGTAGTTCCATGAGAAATTTCATAAAGTTTATCTACATTTAATGTATTTAGATTATTTGAATTACGTCCACATGGACTACATTGATTTTTTTGTGTGTTTATATTACAATAATTTATTGATGAAAATGTTTGAGTTTGACTTTTCTTTAAAACATAAGGTTTAGTTTCTGGTTTTACATTATCATCTAAATAAGATTTTAATGGAGAGTCTTTAATTTCTGATGTTGATTGTGGATTTGATAATTTATCTCTGCATAAATTTGCAGAAGTTGTTCTTGTTTTTTCTCCACCAAATTCTCCAACTGCAAGTAATATGTTTTTATTTATTTTGTTTTGTCCAATCAACACATCTCTAATATTATTTATCATATCACCAAATACTGTAACTATACTTGATTCTAATACAATTTTTCTTTCATATTTGATATTTGCAAAATCTGGTTCATAATTAATTAAAACTAATTGATTGTCATATTTTGTATATATATTATTGTTGTTAATTTGTGTTTTAAGTTGATTTGATTTTATATCAGAAAAATCATTTTGAACTGAATTTTCAATATTTTCAGTTTTTATTTCAAAATTTGGTATATCTGATTTAGAAAATTCTTGATGTTTTTTAATAAATTTTGATGTATAATCTGCTATTTTTTCATTTAGAAATATTGATATTTGTTGATTTGATGGAACATTAGAATTATCATATTTTAACCAATAATTTTCTTTGTTGTTCAAATAAAAATCATAATTTGATTGTGCAATTGATAATTCTAATGAACGGATTATAGATCTTGAATAAGTTTCTAATCTGTCACCCTCAAAAACAATATTAGAATCTAATACTTCTCTTGAATAAAAACTTACTTGTGTAAATGAGTAACTAAAAAATAAAAATTGTGCAATAATTAATATTGCGAATATAATTGGTAACCAAATAATTCCTTTTTTCATATTAATTACCTACAAAATTTACTTTTGGGGGGATATATCTAGGCCATGTAATTAAAAGTTCTTGTCCTGATGATGATGTGGTTCCTATTTTCAATTCAAATGGAATTATTTCTGGTCCAGATGTACTAAAAATAGGTAATGGATATTTTTCATTTAATTTTGGATTTTCTAAATCACAATTACTTGTATCAGAATATATTTCAATAGGAATTACAACATCAAGAATAGAAAATTGATAACAATTTTTTGGAAGAGAAAGTAATAAATCATTAGATAAATCTTTATAATTATAAATTTCTTTTGGAGTTTCTTCAGTATCTATAAAATCACCTTTCCCATTAAATTTCTTCGTAACAAAAAATTGTATTGGTTTTTTACATAAATTATAATTTATGGTATCTTCAATTATTGGACCATTCCCTTTGAAACAATTAATATTTTCAAAATTATTATTATCTACATTTGAATAAAAAGATGATGATAAAAATGTTGTAGGTATTTCTTGATATCTATTAACATTTTCAACGTCAACAAACAAACTTGTAATATTTACTTTGAAAAATAAGAAAAACATAACTGCTGTTATTAAAATAACTAAAGAAATTAATCCAAAGAGAACTGGAAATGCAATTAATCCTTTTTTTTTCATATTTCATTACCTCTTGATTTGAAATATAAATTATCTATCATTAATGCTTGTATAGTATCATGATTATCTCCTGGTGCACATGTTGGTTTTACTATAATTGAAATATCAGTTAATGGAATATTATATATTTCTTCTTCAAAATAATTAATTTTACAAACGCTCCATTTTATACTTTTTATTTTTTGAAAATTGAATTCAACTAAATCAGCTTCTTGTTTTGGAAATAATATTTTATTTGCTTGGCCGAAAATATCTAACACATCAGTTGATGGACAATTTTCTATATTATAATGATTTTCTTTTGGTATTGAAATAGAATATTTTTGCCAATTATTTGAAATAATGAATCTACCTTGTATATCTTTTGGAATTCTATTTTGACTTTCTTCAACTGTTAAACCTCTTCCAAGAAAATTATATTGTTCTATACACATACCATTTGAATCAAGTAATTCCCATCTAAGTAAACCATATTCATAATCTTCTGATTCTGGATCTAAATAACGAGCATCAAAATTTAAACTCTCATATTTTTCAAAATTAATACAATCATTATCACAATCTAATCTATCAACATTAAAATTATTTTTTAATTTAGAAATATCTAGAATTAATTTTGCATTTTTTACTGATTTGTTTTCATTATGTTTAATTGAAATATATTTTTTACTTTCCTTGAAATTATTTTCAGAAGGTTCAATTAATATTCCATTTAAATCATTTATGCCTTCATTTGTTAAAATAATTTCATTTGATTTTGTGTAATGTGATATTATATCTTCTGTCCACATATCATAATCTTTAGGTAAATCTTCAATAATATTTTGTAATGAGTCTTTTAATTTTCCAATAAAAATTTGAACTCTTGCTAAATTTTCATTTACATTTCCTTGAATTTCTACATAATCACAAGAAAAAGTATTACCAAATCCATATTTTTTTTGAATATAATTATCAAAACTTTCTTGTTCTATAATTATATTTTTATTTGTAGGACATTCATATTTTTTACATACATTTTTAATGCAAATTTCATTTTCTGATTTTATTTGAATATTTTTATAATCATCTGGATCAATGATTATTGTTTTGTTAATATCATAATCAGAATTACATGCTTGACTTATCCAAAAAGATAATTGAGATAATGGAGAAGTTACTGTTTCTAAATAAGCTTGTCCTTGTGTACAATCTAATGTATCTTCTTTTTTACAAATATTAATTGGTAAAGTTGCTCCAGATCTTTTACCAAGATTAAAATCTGAATAACAACTACTTCTTTGATTAAAATCTATAGGTGAACCATATTGCTTTGAATTTGTTAAAGTTTCTTCTGTTACCGATTTTGTTTCAGCATCATAAATATCATTACTATCATAAATAAAAAATGAATAATCATATTGAATTGAACTACAACATTCTTGTAAATCTAATCCTGTTCCCTTATCATATTTTGATTTGTCAATCAATAATTTTAGTTTGTTATTATTTGAATCTTCTATTAAAAATGGTGAATTAGTAACAATATTTTGTAAAATATTTATTGTAGCTCTATTTTGTGTAGATGTTTGTCTTTCTATACTTAATTCAATAAAATTTCCAGTTAATAATAATATAATAAATGTTGATAATCCAATAATTATTGCATAATTGACTAAATCTTCTATTTCTGGCATTGATAAATCACTCTTAACATTTTTTTATTTCAATTTTTGTTTCTTGGTTTATTCCTTGGGTTTCTTCTATTTCTCCTACATTAATTATATTTTTTCTGAAATTAATACAAAAACTTTCTTGATTATTAATGGAAAAAACTGAATTTGATTTTTCATCAAGAACTTCTGTTTGTACATTATAAGGATGAGAAAAACAATCTGTTGTTAAACTATTTCTACTTCTAAGATAAGAACCTACACAAACGATTTTATTTGATATTGTTACATCATATTTAAAATTGTTACTAGTTGATTTTCCACCAGCTAAATTATATTGTAAATTAACATTTCCTGGAATTCCACTAATAGAAGAAATTAAACTTCCAATATCATTTGCTACCGTATGTGATGTTCTAAGTCCAAATAATATTGAAAGTTCATCTACTTGATTCAAAGCCCATGTAAAATAAATTATAATCATTATAATCAAAACTACAATACTAAATATTTTTGATATTGTCCAAAATTCACTCATGTTTATTCTCCTCTATTAAGAATTTATAAAATCTGTAAATGTTATCAAATTTGGGGATATTTCTACAAAATATTTACCTTTTGGTAATTTTGTGGTTAAAGGATTTATTTCAGTTGGTAATGGATTAATTTCCACTTTAAATTCTTGAGTTGATATTTTGAAGATATTATCTTGTGCTTCGTAAAATGTTCCTAATTTATCTTTACAAAAAATAGCAGAATTTATATGATTATATTCATTTGTATTATCATCTTTATATTCAAGACCTCTTACATTTGATTCTTCACAATTTCCATTTGTTTGTCCAACTTTTAAAATTTCATAACAATATTTACTATCTCCACAAATATTTGGTTGGAATGAAACAAATTCAATACAATCATCAACAATAAAAGTAACTATAGAAGTAGAATGTGTTGTTACTGCTTGTGTGAATAAATCATTAATTCTTTCTACTTGTTTAGTTGCACAAACTTCAGTTAATCCTTTTGGAAGTATTGTAGATAAAAGAATGCTTACAACAATAATAATTAAAGTTGATATAATAACTTTTAACATGAATTCTGTTGATATTAAAAGACCTTTCATTCACTAACCTCTGGTTTTTTATCATCTTGGAAACTTATTATATAGTCTGGTGTTGGTAGAACTTTTATAATATAAGGTTCATTTCTTTGTTTTATTTCTAAATTTGTTTCTTTTGTACTAAATGTGAGAATTTTATTTGAATTTGGAATAGAAAATTTTGTTACTTCTTTTCTATCTTTGAAAAATATACCTTCTGAATTTATCATATCTATACATTTTCCTACTCTAAATTCAGTTGTAAATGTTTGTGCTGTTGCTAATGACATTTTAGAAATAATATTACTAATAGAATTACTTGTATCAGTTTCACAAACAGATTTACTTAAATTAGGAAAAATAGCAAAATATCCTACAATACTCGCTATAAGAACTAACAAAACAATAATCATTGATCCTAGATTACCTATTCCTTTCATAAAAATAATTATGTTTTTATGTTTTTATATTGGGTTTGAATTATTTTTCAAAATCAAAACCTAATGGACATCCACATTTTGTTGTTTCACATGATGATACTTTTGCTCCGTCAATATTTCCAGAACACCAACTACATTTATCTTGGTCGTTACATGTTAATTTATCTCTAGAATTGCTACATGAATTAATATCAATTTTTATTAGGTTATTACAATCAGATCTATCAAATAAATCATCAATTATAACATCTATTTTATCTTTTGACTCATTATTGAATTGGAAAAAGAATAATAATGTAAATATTAATGCTATAATTGATATAATGAATCCAAATAATAATTTTGTTTGCATTTTACTCTTTTAAAATTTTATTTTTAAATTACTTATATTTGGAAATATTTCATAATATTGAAGATAAAATTATTTTAATATTAATAATATGGAAATTATAAAGGATTAAAATATATAGATGAGTCAAAGTAAAACTAAAACATCTCAAATTAATGAATTATTATTAAAAATTAGTCATAATATTTTAACAAGATATCCAGTAAATTATAATCCATTATTATTTTATTTAGGATCTTTAATAAAAACTAATAAATGGAGATATAATTATTATAGAAAATTAAATATGTATAAATTAAAAAAAACAAAATTACCAATACCTATTAAAAATAATGAAATTGATTTAGAATAT
>JABABT010000001.1 GCA_014238095.1 Candidatus Aenigmatarchaeota archaeon | reverse complement strand
TTTTCCTGAATTATTTTTAAAGTTGTTGATTTTCTACCAGCCACTCTAGTAGACGTTATCCTATTTATTTGTTTAGGAGTAATTTCACAATCAACTCCATTTTTTTGACAAAATGGACAAGGAATTTTTTTTATATTTCTAAAGAAAATATAAAAGACACAAAAATTATGAAAGATATATATATAAATAGAAATGAAATTGAAAATGCAAAAGAAACAGAAAAAAAATTAGAATTAGAATTAAAACAATTAAAAAATTATGAAAATTCAATCATATTTATGGAAAAAAATAATTTATTAAAAATAAAAAATGGAATATATAAAATTACAAAGAATGGTAAGAAACATTTTATAAAATATAGAAAAAATATTCAAAAAGAAAAAGGTTTTGAAAACTATTTAGAATATTTAGATGATATGTTTAAAGAAATGGGATATGAAAGTTTTTCAGATCTAAAATTAATATATCCACAAAATTTTGTAAAATAATAATATCATTAATTATTTTCTAAAATTATTTAACTTTTAATATACCAACAAAATTTTCTTTATCTTCACATTTAATATAAAATTTTAGTTTTCTCTCTCCTTGAGTTGTTATTTTATATCTTCTTTTTGTTCCTTCTATTAAATTTAATTCTTTTAATAATTTTACACCTTTTTTCCTTTCAATTGTTGAATATTTTTCTTTAAAATTATCTAAATATAATATTTCATTTTCAGATAAATATCTCTTATTATAATGTAAATTTTTCAAAACTTGATAAGAATAATCTCTTTTTCTTTCACCATTATTCATTTCTTCATTCCCATACAATTCTAAATTACCTCTTCTAATTCGAATACTTACCATTTTAATCTTATAATATATTAAAGATAACAAATTTAAGCTTGAATTATTACCAATTAATTCATATGATAATAGTTTTTAAATCTCTATATTAAATAATTTTTATGGTAAATTATATTATAAATTATAATATTAAAAATTATATACCAAAAATTCTTACAATTGTAGATATTCTTGGAGAAAATAAAGAAAATAATATAAAAGAATTTTTTTATATTTCTAAAAAAGACATAGAAGAATTAAAAAATTTAAAAAAATCATATTTAAAAGATAATAATAAATATTTATTAAATAGTTTAGACCAACAATTAGAAATTGTATTAAAACAATTAAAAAATTATGAGAATTCAGTTAAATTTATGAAACAAAATAATATATTAGAAACAAAAAATGGAATATATAAAATTACAAATAATGGTAAGAAACATCTTATAAAATATAGAAAAAAAATTCAAAAAGAAAAAGGTTTTGAAAACTATTTAGAATATTTAGATGATATATTTCAAGAAATGGGATATAGAAGTTATTCAAGTATAAAATCAATATCCGAATCAATAAAACTACAAGAAAAATTTTAGCTTTTCTTTCTTTAATTAATAAATTCCCAGAAAAATAAATTTATTATTTAATCTGGAATATCTATATAAATTTGAATTAAATCTATATATTTCCCATTTACTTTTATGCTTCCCATTTTTGTTTTTTTATGTTTATCAAAAATTATATGCATAGATCTTCTAATATTATCTTCTACCATATCTTCATAATTTTCATATTTATCATATTTATACAAATTCTTTTCAAGTTCATAATTTGTCTTTAATTTAGCTAATTTATTTAGACCTTTTTTAGTTATTGAATATTCTTTATCTGTACCTTCAATAATTCCATATTTTTTAAAATAATTAATATTATTATCAATTACCTTATTAATATGATAAATTTCTTTTTTATCTTTTGGTAAAATTTGATCTTTCCCAACATCATAATGAATTAAAATATTCTTCCTACTAATTTTATCTTTTGATATTTTTTCAAGAATTCCTAATGTAAATTTATCATCAGAATTATAATTTATTATATCTACACTTTTTTCATATGCTTTTCTAATGTAGTTATTTTTAGGATTAAAAATCCCATACTTCCTCAATTTATCTATTTTTGTATTGTATTTTTCTTCCTTATCCCATCTATCTACCATAATATTTATTATCTTTATAATATAATAAAACAATTTAAAAAATTTCAATCAAATTTCCATTTAAATATATTAATATTAATTAAGTTTTATGGGATTAATAGAATATTTACCAAATAAAATGTCAAAACCTGTAAAAGATTTAGAAATTGGTGAATCAGATGGGTTTCAGAAGATGGAATAATGAATGATGAAGATTTACCTAAACTAAAAAATGAAGAAAACCTTAAGGTTGAAAATTATATTAATAAAATTGATAAAAAAGGAATTGATTTGATAGGTTATAACTCAAAACTTGATAAATTATTAAAGAACCATTTTGAGAAACCAAGCTTAAATACAAATTCTGAAATTTCTAATCATATAAATTTATATGAGGAAGAATTAAAATATTTTTCAGAATTAATATCTATTCCTACCAATTCTTCAATTTATAAATCATATAAAAGTAAAATTGAATCATATAGAGAAACAATAAGAAAACTTAATGAATATTTCCCTAAATTAAAAGAATCAATAAAAATAGAAAGAGAAAATAATGGTATTTAGATAAAATAGAAATAAAATTCTATTTTTTAATAATTAATAAAAACTTTATAATATTCTTTAAATTTATTTAAAATTTCAATTTACCATTAAATCTTAATTTTTCCCTTTCTAAAATAATAACTGTTATTCCCCATGAAACAATCATACTAGCAAAAAGAATAAACTCATTTTGATACAAATTAGAATACATTAAAATTCCTATAATGGTAATTGTAAATGGTATTATAAATAATCTAAATATTAAAATACATGATTCACATATTTTCTCAGAACTTAAAATTACTCCATAAATTCTAAGCATTCCAATTAAAATAAAAATTCCAATTAAAATTTGAATTAATGTTAATGACTGATTTAATAATTCTACTTTTACTTCATCATATTCAGATAATCCATTAATATTTTCTGTTGAATAAGAATTATCAATTATTCCACCAAAATTAAAGAAAAATATAGCAGTACATATAAGTCCACCTATAATAGACAAATCTTCCCTTGGTTTAAATGGATTAGGATTCTTAATTTTATTTGTTTCCATCTTCCATAAATTTATAAAAATGACTATGATTATAGGTATCCAAATAGTAGCAAGTAGTCCAATACCAACATAATTATTAAAATTAACAAAATTTTTATTTTCTAATAAAAATAATCCAATGAAACTAGATATACAAATAAAACCTATTAAATATATAATAAAAAAATTATTTCTTGAGTTTAATTTCATAAATTTATATTAAATATACTATTTAATATACTATTTAATATATTTTGTGTTAGAGTTGAATAAGAAATTATTTTCTATTTTAGTCTTTCTTGATTAATTAGAATGGTTTGTAGAGTTTTATTAATTTCTTCTTGATTAATTAAAATATTTTCTAAAATTTTATTATTTTCTTGTTGATTAGAGGTAATATTATTTACATTTAAATTTATTGAATCTATTTCTGTTAATATTTGAGTTTCTTGAGATACAGGCTCCCCATTTATAATTACAACAGCAACACCAACAATAAAACCACCAAAAAAAATAATAATCCATTTATTTTTCTTTAATAAATTCCAA